>DASTVU010000164.1:0-6766 GCA_035758935.1 Pyrinomonadaceae bacterium
GTTTCCAACTCCCGTCGCAAATCGTTCAACAGGCCCGAAGCTTTTATCACGTTGTCAGCGGCTGCTTCTCTTGCCTTCTCGGCAGCTTCAGCGTCCAACAAAGCCTGCGCCCGGCGGGTCTCGACATCCAGCCGCTCTTCCTCAACGCGCATGGAATCTTGTCCGACCACACGCATGTGACGTTCGGTCCGTTCAATTTCCTGTTCTAGCGACGTAGTTGTGTGTTCGCGCGCAAGTGCTTCACGTTCTTCGCGACCGATAGCTTCGTTGAGAGTGAGCACAGCGTCTTCAAGCTCAACGAGTCTGGCACGAGCGTCTTTAGAGGTTTTTACGGCGACGTCAACTTCGCGCGAAAGTGCTTCGGCACGAGTTTCGAGCTCACGTAGTTCTCGCTTGAAAGCGAGCAGTCCCGCTCCTTCTTCCAGATCTCTTGCGTCGCCTGCGTTGACGAACTGTCCGCTTGCGATCCAGTCGCCGTTCAACGTCACGTACATCTCACCGGTCGCGATTGATTTGACCATCGCGTCTTCAAGATTTGCCGCGAGACGTGCGTTTACTTTCTGCGGTAGCGTTCGTTTGAGAACGGTTACCAGTTGTTGAGGAGCGCCGAGCAGATCGCAGATGCGCAGGTCTTCACGAATGCCCTCGCCTGAGCCGTTTGAAAGAAGCGGTCGCTCTTCTAATCTGCACGCAAGTGCGGTGACTGTGTTCGTCTCAACTTCGTCGCTTCCACCGTGCAAACCGGCCACGAGGAAACTCGCGCGACCGCCGTTGTTTTCCCGCAACCATTGAGCGGCGCGAACGGCATCGTCAGGAGTCGGCACCACGATCGACTGCAACGATGACCCGAGCACGCCTTCGACCGCACGTTCCCATTTCGCATCAACATTCAACGCATCGGCGAGCGTGCCGATAAAATGAAAATCACGCGGCGTTTCACCCGGCGAGAAGATGAGTTGCACGGCGGGCGAGTAATAGGCGCGCCGTTGATCGAGTTCTTTGAGGCTTTCCAGACGGTGACTTGCACGTGAATGCTCATCACGGATTCGAGTCAACTCTGCTTCCGTGTCGCTGACGGATTCATGTCCACGGACCACGGCATCGACGGCCGTTTCGCGTTCGGCATGAAGCTTCGCGACGCGTGCTCGCGCCTCAGCTAATTCACGCGCAAATTTTTCCGCTTCTAGTTTTCTCTCCGCATGCTGGCTGGCAGCACGATCGCCTTCGCGTGCGAGTCCTTCCGCTTGTTGTGACAGCCGTTCCAGCGTGGTTTCGAGTTGTCGCGCAATCTCCCGCACTCTTTCTGCGATTGCTGTTTGTGCGAGCAGATCGGCGCGTGAGCTCTCAATCTCAACTTCGGCAGCGTTCGCTCCCGCGAGCTTTTCCGCGTACGACTCTTCAGCAGTCCTTAGAAGAAGAGCACTCTCATCAAACTCCGCTCGCAACCTGGCGTCTTCTTCCTGCAAACGACGGCATTCGCCTTCAATCAATATCAGGCGCGATGTCAGTGCCTCGATTTCTGCCGTTACTTCACCCTTGCGCTTTTCAATCTCATTCAACTGGTCCTGCTGGTAGACGCATTCACGAGCCTGCCTGTCTCGTCGCAACACCGCTTCAGCGGCCGCAGCGCGAGCGGTCGACAATTCGTCTTCGAGATTACGCGCTTCGTGAGTTGCGGCACGAGCCGCTTCTTCTCGCTTGCTGAGATCGTCAGCGATGGATTGTTCGAGTTCGGTAATTTCGGTGAGCTTAGCTTTTGTTTCTTCGAGGACAGTCGCAAGTTTCTGATCCTCAGCCACGTAGACCTGCCGCAGCAGTTCGCGCAGCTCTTCGCGCAGTACGCCATAGCGTCGCGCCTTCGCTGCCTGCCGTCGCAAGCTATTTACCTGTCGATCGATTTCAGAAACGATATCGGAGATGCGAGAGAGATTACTGCGCGCAGATTCAAGTCGCGCTTCAGTTGCTCTCTGGCGAACGCGAAACTTGGTGATGCCGGCGGCTTCTTCGATGATCGTGCGACGGTCCATCGGCTTCGCCGAAAGAATCTGTCCAATGCGTCCCTGCTCGATGATGGCGTAGTGACCACCAGCCAGACCCGTTCCGGAAAAGAGATCCTGGATATCGCGCAGGCGACAAAGCTTGCCGTTCAGCAAGTATTCACTCTCACCCGATCGATACAATCTGCGTGTGACTGAAACTGCTTCGCCGGGCGCAAACTCGAGCGCGAGATTGCGACGACGCCAGTGTCGCTTGTATGTCGGCTTGTGAACCGGGGCCGCTTCTGAGACTGTCGCCTCCGAAGGAACAGCTTCAGGCGCTTCACTTCCTTCCACTACTTCAACAGGAGCAGCTTCTATAGCCTGCGGTTGTTCCTGCGGCAGAATCTCATCGAGGTTCACGAGTTGATCATCGATCTTCTCGAGCGTTGAATCGATGTCTTCGATATCGGGCTCAGACTCCAGCACTTCATCACGCACCAGGTGCATGACCACTTCGGCCATGCCGCTGGGCTGACGGTTGCGTGAGCCCTGAAAGATGACGTCTTTCATTTCACCGCCGCGCAGGTGTTTGACGCGTTGCTCGCCCAAAACCCATGCGATCGCGTCGGCTACGTTGCTCTTGCCGCAGCCGTTAGGCCCGACGACGGCGGTTATTCCGTCTCCTGTGAAGATTATTTCGGTGTAGTCGGCGAATGATTTGAAACCAGTGATTTCGAGGCGCTGGAGTTTAAACATTACGGGTGAGCCACTATAAGTGGGAGTGCTTAGAATGTCAACCACAACTTAAAGTGAGATCCCCTTAACTGAAGTGAGGACCACGGTTAAGCATCCGTGTTATCCGTGGTTAAAACGCTTACTGGTTTTGGATCGATGGAGGGTTGACTATGGGTCCTGTCTCCGGCCGCCGCACGTACAGAAGCAACTTCACGCCGGGCCGCAATTCATAACTCCCCCCCGTCTGCTTCGAGGGCACCTGCCGGTAGAACTGACCGTAATTGGCCTCCATCTCCGCCTTCTGAGTCTCGCTGGCGATGACGATTGGCTCGTTGGAGGCTGCCATGCGGCCGAAATATCCGACGCGACTGAAGTTTCGGAAATACCACGGCAATGGCCAGTAGTCGGGGCTGACGATTGTTATCCCGGTAAGTCCTCCCGAGTTTTCCTTCGCAATCTGTTCCACCTGGTCGACCAGTTCGAGCATGCCTCGCCGCGTGTGTGCATAGACGTAAACATACTTCGGATTGTCGTTATCGTAGTTGACGAAATTCAGATCGATAGACTGATAAGTCGCCACGGCTGTTGCCACTAGCAAAACTACTGAGGCTATTCTCAACTGGCCGTGGTCCATATCGTAAATCGCCTGAATCGCGTAACCGGAAATCAGCGCGAGCGGTACCACGAAGTTCAGCACCAACCACGGTGTCTTGTATGGAATGAGTGAATACGCCGCGATGAGGCCGAAAGACCATAACGCGCAAAACAGGGCGAGCGAGTTCTTTGGTTTCAGAACGACAATCGCCGCGCCAGTGGCGCCGAGCAACAATAACGGCGACTCCAACCTAAACAGCCATGTGATGTACATGCTCGCGGGATGCACATGCGCCGCAGTGCCCGTCTTGGTCCAAATAGCAAACGTCTGTAACGAATCCCAAATGCCTTTGCTGTTGGTAAAGAATGATGAATAAAAGAGCAGGTACAGCGCAAAGAAGGTAAAGAGCGCGGTCGCGATGGCAGGCATGACGTTGGCCATACCACCCGTCTCTTCAATAATGCGACTCAATCCGCCAGCCGGTTGTTTGCGTTTATTCCCGTACTGAACCGCCGGCCCGCGATTGAAGCGCATGTAAACCACTGTTAACGCGAAAGCAATGATCAGAACTCCCATAGAGATCACTGCCGTCTCTTTCGTTGCAAGAAGAAGTGCCGCGCAGGCTGCTCCGGGAATCAAGTAACCCGGCCTCCGTGCGTCGTAGGCCCAAACGCACGCCACCACAATTCCGAGCGTAAAAAAGACAAACAGTGATTCGTGGATGTAGTAACGCGAGAGATAAACGGCGCCGGGCGAGACGGCTAGTAAAAGACCAGCCGCGAGGGTTGCAACCGTACCCAATCTCCGGCGCAACAGAAACACCAAAACGATCGTGCCCAAACCAAAAAGGACTGTTATCAGTCTGATATTAAATGTAGTAAGACCGTAATTGTCGCGAACTGCAGAACCGAATAATAGTTTTGCGATCCATGGGATGATGGCTGAGAAGTAATAAAGAGTTGGGCCGTGATAGTTTGCCGGATCGTATTGATAGAAACCCTCGCGAACGAGTCGTACCAGGAAGTTTCCGTTTACGCCTTCATCGTGATGAAGCGGCACCAGGTTTAGGTTATATAACCGGAGCACTGCGCCAATCAGAAAAATTACGATCGTTCCGATACGCCAGGCCTGCTCCGGAATGTCGTGTACACCGGGGGCCGCAACCTCACTCTCCGTGGCCCGACTCTTAGCACGCGTCTTTTGCCTGCTACTTGATTTTGTAGAGTGTGTACTCACCAACTTCTCCAACTTTCTGAAAGCGAGTAAAGAATACGGGGTTTAAGGGGGTCACAACTCGCTCCTGAGGTCCGACTACAAGATACTCGATGCCGTACTTTCTGATTGACTGCTCTGCGTCGGGCATACCAAGGTAAATGCGCTTGATCTCGCCTTCACGCTGCACAAATTGAAGCCCGTGTGTCCAGATGTGGCCCGGATATCCCATGAGCGAACGACGCCCGGTCAGGAACACCGGCGTGTTGTGTACCGGAGCATGAACGATCAGTGCACGCGGCGCAGTTTGAGCTTTCACAAGTTCCGCAAAACGAAGTCCGGCAGCATCGAAGACCTGGTATTTGGTTGAACGCAGAGAAATGCCCGCAACGTCGAGCGCACCTGCGAGTGTTACGCAAACAAAAAGGACAACGGCGATGACTCGCCGCAAGCGTCCCTGATGCCAGAGTCGCGCCAGCAACAACGCAACAATAGGCGCGGATGCAAGCCACCAATAGTAAAGTACTTTGATGTTGTCCCAGATCCACGGCGCCATCTTGATTAGGTTGGGGACGATGAAACAAAGCGTGAACGGCAGGTAAAAAAGCAGGACGCGTTTTGGAACGAGGTATCCGTCACCTCTCATGAGGACTGCGATCAGTATCAGGGGAATAAAGAATCCGGTATTCATAAACCAGAATAAGATCGGATTCTGCTGTCCGTGGTCCCAACCTACTTCCCACGCAAAGAAGCTGCCCGCATCCACTGAACTGTGGATGGTCGACCAGAGCAGTTGAGGAATCGCAATCGCAGACGCCACGACAAAGAAAGTAATCCAACCGCGCCAGCGGCGCTGAATCAACGCAAGACAGCCCGCCATCGCCATTACGACCACAAAACTATGAGCATGGACGAGGGGCAACAGTCCGGCTGCGACGCCGGCAGCGATCATTCCGCGATTGGCCATCACGAGACGCGTGGCTTCCTGCTGCTGCCAGGCGATTCTCTGTTTTTCGCTTGCGCGTGTCTTTTTCCCGGTCTCAGTCGCTTCCGGTGGTCGTTTCTTGTCGTTGGCAATCCACCAGTATGTGAAAGCGATGACCGCCAAAGGCAGTCCCATCAAGAATCCGCGTTGCGGGATCAGAAGTGCTGAGATGGCATTGCCCCAACGCCAGGTCGTCTCTGGAACGACAGTGAATGAAGGCGGTGGGTCCATCAGGACGCCCCAGAGTCCGCCCTCGTGTGTTCCGGCTTTCGTAAACAGTTGTGTCCATCCGAGACCACCGTTCAGCAGGACCAACAACGGCGTGAGGATTGCGGCGAACTTGTCCCGCAACATCACTAGAGCCCAGCGATGGACCAGCCCCACAAAAGAGAGTCCAAGAATGTAGTTCTCGATGAACATCGATTCGCGTAGGTCTGCGCCGCAACGCACAAACATCGCTGAGACGAAGTCGGAGATGAATGGATACGTGAATCTGACTCCGGCGTAGGTCGGATCTTCGGGCGGAAAATTGTTTCCGAATGCAAAACTCGTGATCACGCTGAGGTGAAATGGAAGATCGCCGAAGTTATTCAGCAGACCCGTGCTGAGACCGGTGCTGTCCTCAATTACCGCGCGGCCAAACACTTTCCAGAGCACGACCGCAACAACAGCGTAGAAAAGAAAGTACCCGATCGACGTTGCATCCGGTTTTGTGACTAGCTTACGCGCGCTGATCGAGACAGCGTCAAGATCTCTTCTCAATTGCCGTAGGATCGCGCCATCGCTCAGTAGCGCAAGTGGGCTGCAACAGATTACGGCGCTAAACAGCACTGCGGCTCCACTGAGACCAATCAATGAAGCAATTACAAACCCGACCAGCCCAAGGGCGGCTAGTCCCATCGCTCCACCGGCGCACAGTCGTGCACCCAACGACGCGTTTTCGTCGTACAGGTAAGTCGCAACGGTGCCGCTAAGTGTGACTAGTAAGGCCAGTAATAGAGACGCGATCATCTATCGGAGCCGAGAGTTGCCGCCCTTGTTTTGTATCGCCACTCGGTTCCGGATTATACCCGCTTTTGCATCCGTGTTTGTAATCGGTTAGTTTTCTGCGCGAGGCAAATGAATGTTAAGAGCAGGTATTGTTGGACTGCCCAACGTGGGCAAATCGACCTTATTCAATGCGCTGACGGCGCAATCCTCCGCGCTTGCGGCTAATTATCCCTTCGCGACGATCGAACCGAATGTGGGCGTGGTTTCGGT
>DASTVU010000165.1:0-5238 GCA_035758935.1 Pyrinomonadaceae bacterium
TGCAGATAAGTCGAGCGCCGTCCACGCTTCGTCGTAAACCCTTCCGCAAGCATGCGCACGATCGCATCAAACTGTTCACGTTCCAGATTGCGATAGGGATATGCGCGTTTGACAGTTCGGAATAGATCGTCTTCGGACCACTCTTCGGCACCGACCGCTGCCACGATCTGCTGCGCCAGAATGTCGAGAGGCCTTTCGGGTATCTCTAGATGGTCGAGCTCACCGCGACGAACCGAATCGACAATCGCCGCACACTCCACCAGCTCATCGCGCGAGAGTGGAAAGATCCTGCCCTTTGGGAACCCCACGACGGTGTGATTCGACCTGCCTACACGTTGCAGAAAACTCGCAATTGAACGAGTTGAGCCAAGCTGGCAAACCAGATTTACATCGCCGATATCGATACCAAGCTCTAGTGATGCCGTGGCAATGAGCGCACTCAGCTCACCCGCCTTCAGCCGTTGCTCGGCCACCAAACGGTGTTCGCGAGCGAGACTTCCATGGTGCGCGGCTATGTTCTCCTCACCAATTCTTTCCCCGAGGTGACGAGCGACTCGTTCAGCTAACCGGCGCGTGTTCACGAAGATCAGCGTCGTCTTGTGCTGGCGAATAAGTTGAGCGAGTCGATCGTAAACTTCATCCCAAACCTCGCCGGACATCACGGCCTGCAAAGGCGACTCCGGCAACTCGATGGCGATGTCGAGTTTTCTTGCATGGCCACTGTCGATGATGGTGCAGTCGGGAATGTTGTTGGCGTCGATGTTCTCAGTGCCGACGAGAAAGCGTGCCACTTCTTCAATCGGTCGCTGCGTGGCAGAAAGGCCGATGCGAACGAGGGAAGACTTGCCAGAGCCGTTTTGAGAATGCTGAGAAACGAGTTGTTGCAGTCGTTCGATGGAGAGCGCAAGGTGCGAGCCACGTTTGTCGCCGACAACCGCGTGAATCTCGTCGAGAATGAGCGTTCGCGCTGTCTCCAGCATGCGTCGTCCGCCGTCGCTGGTCAGCAGGATGTAGAGCGATTCTGGCGTAGTGACGACGATGTGTGGCGGGCGCTTCGTCATCGCTGTGCGTTCGGAAGCGGGCGTGTCGCCGGTACGAACAAGAGTTCGGATGTTGACCGCAGGCAAACCGAGCGCTTTCAGCTCTTCCTGAATCCCTTCCAGTGGAACCTGGAGGTTGCGCTGTACGTCGTTGCTGAGTGCTTTCAGCGGTGAGACGTAGATTACGTGGGTCGAATCGTCGAGCTGGCCTTCTAAGCCGAGGCGGACAAGATCATCGATGGCTGAGAGAAATGCTGCGAGAGTTTTTCCTGATCCGGTGGGCGCGGCAATCAACGTATGCCGATGTTTCTTGATCTCAGGCCATGCCCGCAACTGCGGATCGGTGGCTGCGGGAAAGGTGCGCGTAAACCAGCGCGCCACTGCTGGATGAAACATCTCGAGATTCATAAGGGATGAGCATTATACTTCGCTCACCCGCGGTTTGCATAGCTGGGCCGCACGCCCACCCATGAAACAATCCACAGATTACGCAGATTTATTCGAATTGTTTTCTGAACTGCTCGAATTGTTCTTTCAACTTCTGGACTTCAGCAGCGAGTTCTTCGACCTTCTGTTCCAACCCGACTCGACGTGACGTGCTGACTGGCTGTGCTCTTTCGCTCTCGGCAAGAGCCTCAAGGTCGATCTCGCCCGAAAGCAAATGAGCAAATCGGCCTTCTTTCTGGCCCGGCTGCCGCGATAGTCGTGCAACGAGGGGATCAGGATCTCTCGTGATCAGCTTGTTGAGAGTCTCCTCAACTTCTTCTAGACTCGAAAACTCATGCAGGCGTCCGGCATTACCACGCAACTCGCCGAGTGTTTGCGCGCCACGCAACATTAGGGCGCACATTAACGCCACCTCCGGATGACTCAGGTGCATGACTTCCGGCATCACATGCTTATACTTCGGCACCCGGCTGGTGCTGCCGTAAAAGACATACGCGAGATTCTTTTCGCGCAGGCTTTCCAAAGCATCAGCAACCTGATTCTCAGAATACGAGGTGACGGGATTGCGGTTGTTCTTCTGATTGCACGCTAGCGTGAGGGCGTTGAGCGTCAGAGGATAGTATTCAGGCGTGGTCACTTGTTTCTCGATCAGCGACCCCAACACACGCGTTTCGATGTCCGACAGAATTGTTTCCATCACAGATTTTTCTCACGCAAAGACGCAAAGAGGCAAAGTAATTCGACGACGCAGAAACCTTCTTTGCGCTCTTTGCGCCTTGGCGTGAAATTCTTTCCTAAAGTTCTATTGATCCTCATCCGCACTGCTGGTTCGCTGTCCTTGCCCGCGGCCCTCGGAGCGTCCAACACTGAGGTTGTCGTAATTTAGTGCAGCATTAAACAACAGGAAGAACTCGCCCTGTGTTTGATGTCGCCACATCGGATTCGTGGCAAACATCACCACGTGACCGCGCCCAACCGGCACATCAACAATCGCGGGACGGTTCGCGAGCTCATTAGCGCCCGCTAACATGCCGCTGATCAGCAGGTTCTTCTCATCATTCGCAAAGCGCAGCACGACGCGTGGCCTGAGCTGTGGCGGCGTGAAGAATGGACTCTCACGCTGGTCAGCATCGGGATCGGGCCGATTATTTGGATCGGCAGGCCGTGGTTGCGGCATTGCTTGAATCACGTCCGGATCAGTCACGCTGCCGCGTCCGGAAGCACGCGATCCTGTACCACCTGCTCCCTGACCACCACCGCCGCCACCACCACCGGGGCCGCCCCCGCCGCCAGTCTGCACCTGAAATAGCGGCGACTGGCTAAAGTAAATCGGCAATTTTTCATCGTAGCCGTAGGCAATCGGACTCTTACGATCCGCGAAGGTCGAATTGTAAATGGACCCACGAGCCTGAAGTTTATCCGCCGGCTGAATCGAAACACCGCTCGTGATGCCGTAATCGATTGGTACCTGCGAAACCCCACCGATGGTGATAAACAATCCGCCGTCTTCAATGAACTTTTGCAGGTTGGCGACACCGACAACTGTCATTCCGCCACGCATATCGTCAGTCTGATCAGGCGAGTTTCCAAAGTTTGGCGTTATCGCAGACGCCTTCCACGGGATCGCATCGCCACGCCTCGGCATGCCGTTGACGATCGCCTGCGCCGAGCCACCCACAGGCGGAAAGATCAACACGTCGAACTTCTCGCGCAGATTCGGGGTGTTACGAATCACGTGATCGGAAATGTACGTGTATGGAATCTTCAGCTTGTCAAACTCGATGCGATACCAACCTTCGTTCTGAGTGTTGGTCCAGGTGTGAACAATCGCGATGCGTGGCACTGCCAGCTCGTGAGTCTTCACTTCAGGCAGTTTGTCCACGCCGACTGCCTTGAGGCCGAGCTCAGTCACAGCCGACTCCAAACGCGCTCGCAAGTCCGCCGGATTGCCATCCTTCTTCAAAATGAACGAACCGGTATTGAACTGCTGGTCGCCAATCTTGAACGTATCTTCCGCCGCACTCATCTTCACGTCTTTCAACCTGAAACGTAGCGTTGCAAGCGTGTTGTCGGTGTTGTGATTGATTATATACGCGACGGCAGAAGCGGGGCCGGTAAGCTGTCCGGTTACTTTCGCGTCTGCGGTGAGCAACGTCGCAGGTGCGTCGAGTACGCTCTTATCGACAACGCGCACAGTCTTGACGTTACGCATTGGACCCATGGTCCAGCCCGTGTCGTCGTACGGATTTGGGTCAGTGACGTTGTAATACTGCGTGTCGAGCAGCATGTCGGCCATGCGGGAATATGGCTGGTCCATCCTTATGATGTAAGAACCTGCCGGGTATTTCTGATCCTTGACACTGAACTCTTTCGTGGCGCGATGCACTTCAATTCCCTGCATCCGCATCAGGTTTACCATGTCGGCGGCTTCAACGGGCCGCGTAGTGTCTCCGGGAATGATGTAGGCGGCAGGCCCTTCATTCGAGGCTTTTGCAATCGACCGCTTGCTCTTCAGAAAGAAGTTGTTCAGAAAACGCTCTTTTTCCTTGGCAACAAAGTTCATCGCAAACAGGATTGCTGACTGTTGCATGTTGACGTTGTTGCGCATGGACCAATTCACACGCGGAAACGGCGGATTCGGCCGGTACCAAACACGCGAAGTTTGATTGGCGCCGAGCGTTCGTTCGCGCGTGTCGGCGCCGCCGTTACCGAATGTTTCGTAGAAACGACCAATAGAGTTGTGACCGGTCGCGATGTACAGCATGTAGTTTGGCGCCCAGCCATCGTAGAAACCGTGCGTCCAAACGCCGGGGACACCGCGTTTCGTCATCTCTTCGATCTCGTGATAGGCCAGTAGCTGAAACTCGTCGATTGCAAGCGGATCGAGCCACGCGTTGTACGGGCCCGTGCCGGTCATTGTGTAGAGATACGGCACTGATTCGTGCAGATCGTGAAGCACCGTCGGGTGATACTCGAGAAATGTCCGCATCTGGTTGCGCGTGAGCGCAAGGGCGAGTCCCAAACCGTCGCGATTGTTGTCGTGTGCAACGTACTTGCCCCAGTAGAGCAGTGGTGGCGACGGTTTGCCGGGATTAGCTTTGCGATAGTTGTAGAGGTCGACCATGCGATCGCGGCCGTCAACTTCAAGCGCCGGAGTGATCATCACGATCATGTTCTTACGAATGTCTTCGATGAACGGCGAGTCCTCCACCGCGAGACGGTAAGCCATTTCCATCAACATTTCCGGCGAACCGGTCTCGGGCGAGTGAATCGAGCCGGAAGCCCAGTAAAACGGTTTTCCTTCTGAAATCAGCGTGTGCGCGTCAGTGTCGCTGAGCTTTCTCGGGTCGGCGAGTTTTGCGGTGATCTCTTTGTAACGATCGAGTTTAGCGAGATTTTCTTCATTACTTACGAGCACGAGCATCTGCTCGCGTCCCTCTTCGCTCTTTTCCGGGGCAATCAACACGCGCACGCGCGGCGACGCTTTGGCGAGCTCGCGATAGTAACGATAAAGATCTTTTGTGTACGTGAGCTTGTTAGGAGTTCCAATTGTGTATCCCAGAACTTTGTCGGGAGAAGGCACCTTGTCAGACAGCGGCAGGTGATCGACGAGCTCAGTCATGAAGTATTTTTCAGTGGTGTGCTCAGCGATCTTCGCTCCGTAGGCTGTGTCGAGTGGGGACTTTGGTGTCGTGTATTTCGGATTTATGGGCGTATTTTTCGCGGGCATCGCCGGACTACTGGAACCAAC
>DASTVU010000166.1:0-3102 GCA_035758935.1 Pyrinomonadaceae bacterium
ACCTTTTTCTCTTGTTCTGCGGATGCAATGACGCTGACACGTCCGTCAAGATTCTTAACGACGAGCGACACTTTTTCAGGTGCTTCGAGCTCGGATTTAAACCCCTGGGCAAATGCTGAAAGGCACAACCCTGTTAATAGAAACAAAAGCTGGGCGAGGCGTTGGAACGACATTGCCGACAGATCTTGCCCGCCTGAAGGCTACTGGTCAAGCGTGGCCACAGATCACACGGATTTTTTACGGATTGGTGCTGAAATATGCGCGTTCGTGTAGATCCGGGGGTTATAGGCTATGATGTCCCGACTGTGGCACAGTCAGAACCCACAAGAGATCCACGCCTGTATATCCATAACCTCGTCAAGCGCGATCCGTTGACGGGATTCGCCGAAGACGTGCGCAAGGGATTAACGGCACAACCCAAGCGCTTTTTGCCAAAGTATTTTTACGACGAGCTGGGTTCGCAGCTCTTCGAGGCCATCTGCCTCCTGCCTGAATACTACTTAACACGCTCTGAAAACGAGATATTGCAAAAGTATTCGGATCAGATAGTCGCTTCGGTAGAAGGGCACAAGACTCTCGTCGAAATGGGCAGTGGCAGCGCTTCAAAGACACGACTGATTATTGAAGCGCTTTTGCGACGACAACAGGGGCTCCTGTTTATGCCCGTCGACATTTCGGCGACGGCGTTGGAGAGTAGTTCGCGCATCCTTTTGCAATCGTACCCGCGGCTGACGATCGAGGCTTACGCGGCAGATTACTTTGCCGGTCTCGCGGAACTCGGAAAGAAACCACGCTCACGAACGCTTGCGCTCTTTCTCGGTTCAAATATCAGCAACTTCGATCTTGACGAAGCACTACGTTTCCTGCGCGCGATGCGAAACGTGCTCAACAAAGGCGACGCCCTTCTGCTTGGCGCCGATCTCAAAAAAGATCCGGCAGTTTTGGAAGCGGCGTACAACGACGCATTGGGCGTGACTTCGGCGTTCAACCTCAACGTGCTGGCGAGAATCAATCGCGAGTTGAACGGTACTTTCGATCTCCACAACTTCCGTCATCGCGCCTTTTATAATGAACAGGCGGGTCGAATCGAGATCTATATCGAAAGCCTGATGGACCAGCAGGTGCGCATCGAGAAGCTCGATCTCGAAATCGAGTTTGCGGAAGGCGAACTAATCCACACGGAGAATTCCTACAAGTACGACATTAACGGGATCCGTGCGCTCGCAGCACAAACAGACTTTGAACTTTCGCGCACCTGGCTCGACTCACAAGAACGTTTCAGCAGTAATCTGTTGCTCGCCAACTGACTCAACAGATGAGCGACGTTGCCGATAAAGCACTCGTTGAATTTCACAACGTCAGCTTCTCACTCTCCGGAACAGACATAATCAAGGAACTGAACTTAATCGTCGAACGAGGCGAGACTCTGGTCCTGTTGGGCGAATCAGGTTGCGGCAAGACTACGACGCTGAAGCTCGTTAATCGTCTATTCGAACCTTCTGCAGGCGAGGTCAGAGTCGAAGGTAAGACGACGACTTCCTGGGATCCCATCGCGTTGCGGCGGCGAATCGGTTACGTGATTCAGGAAGGCGGATTGTTTCCGCACTTCACGATTGCGCGCAACGTTGGTCTTGTGCCGGCGCTCGCGGGCTGGGAACAGAACCGCATAGATGAACGCGTGCGTGAGTTGTTGGATCTGGTCGGGTTGGATCCGGAACGTTTTGCGGAGCGTTATCCGCGCGAGTTATCAGGTGGGCAACGCCAGCGCGTTGGAGTAGCACGCGCTCTCGCCGCGGATCCACCGTTGTTACTGCTCGACGAACCGTTCGGAGCGCTCGATCCACTTACACGCGCGAGTTTGCAGCGCGAGTTTGCTGACTTGACGTCGCGCTTAGGTAAGACTGCAATTCTGGTCACTCACGACGTGCGCGAGGCTTTGATTCTCGCGCGTCGAATCGGCCTCATGCACAAAGGGCAGCTGTTGCTGCTCAAAACGCCGGAGCAGTTTCTTGCTTCAGATCATCCCCAAGTCCGCGCCTATCTCGAGACGCTCGAGCTGAAAGGAGGCGACCGGTGAGCTTCTGGCAGTTCTTGCAGCTTAACTGGTCGGAGTTGTTGTCGTTGGTACAACAGCACGTCGTGCTCGTGTTCATCGCGATTCTCATTGCGGTTGTCATCGGCGTTCCAACCGGAGTTTTGTTGACGCGTTATCGGTCGTGGCGCGGGCCGGTGTTAGGAATAGCCAACGTAATGCAGACGATTCCGAGTCTCGCGTTGTTCGGATTCTTGATTCCGCTTCCGTTTATCGGTGGCATTGGAACACGCACTGCACTCGTGGCGCTCGTGCTCTATTCGTTGTTGCCAATCATTCGCAACACAGTGACCGGCATACTCGGCGTCGATCCAAACGTGCGCGAAGCCGCAGTGGCGATGGGTATGACGGGCAGTCAGGTGTTGCGACAGGTTGAGTTGCCACTCGCGATGGGCGTGATCGTCACCGGCATTCGCGTCGCGACGGTGATTGCAGTTGGAGTTACAACTATTGCAGCAGCCGTCGGCGCCGGTGGTTTGGGGGTCTACATTTTTCGAGGGCTGCGGCAGTACGACAACAACCTACTCCTTGCGGGTGCCGTGTCGGCCGCATTGCTCGCACTGGCCGCTGATTTCTTTTTGGGGTTGTTGCAGAGTCAATTCAGTTTTGAGGGAAAGCGAAGTGCCTCTGGTTCGACTCTCCGGAAACTCATGCTGGCCACGGGTGTGCTGGTTCTGGTGATTGGCGGTCTTGCGTTGTGGCGCGGCAGCACCGCGGGAGAAGGACGTGTCAGCGTTGGATCGAAAGATTTCACCGAATCGGCGCTACTCGCTGAAATCGTGGCCCAGATGCTCGAGGCGCGCGGCGTGTCGGTCGAGCGACGTTTCGAACTCGGCGGAAATCTACCACACGAGGCGATGGTCAGCGGAACACTCGATCTTTATCCTGAATACACGGGCACGTCCTACACGGCCATACTTCATCACGCGCCAATCAGCGATCCGCGCGCGGTTTATGATCAGGTCAAACAGGAATATGCGACGAAATTCAATGTCGAGGTTAGCCAGCCG
>DASTVU010000167.1:0-8812 GCA_035758935.1 Pyrinomonadaceae bacterium
ACGAATCCGAAATCTGGTTGCTGCGCTCGTTTGAGGATGGTGCGGGAACTTACGAGCGAGTCACTGCGGCCGGCGGCGCGAAAGAGATGTGGCCGATGTGGAGTGCCGATGGAGGAAAGCTGTTCTACGTTTCGGATCGCACAGATTCCAGTAACAAGAACGGTGCGCAAAACATCTGGACCGCAACGCCTGGCCGCTCTGACGCTCGCCGCCTCTCAAGCTTCACCGATGGCCGTGTGTTATGGCCCAGCGTTTCTTATGACGGTCGCGAGATCGTGTTCGAGCACAACTTTGCGATCTGGAAACTCGACACTGAAAGCGGTAAGGCTTCGGAAGTTGCTATAACGCGTCGCGGCGCTTCGGCTGGTCCAGGTGTCGAGCGCCAACGAATCACCGATCAGATTGGCGAACTACAGTTATCGCCGGACGGCAAGAAGGTGGCGTTCGTCGTGCGTGGTGAAGTGTTTGCGGCGTCGGCGACCGATGGTGGTGATGCGGCGCGCGTTTCAAACAGTACGGCAGAGGAGTACCAGGTTGCCTGGTCGCCTGACAGTCGTCGATTGGTGTACGTTTCGGATCGAGATGGAGTCCCACACCTCTTCTTGTACGACTTCAGCACGAACGCGGAAACGCAACTCACTCGAGACGCGGCCGATGATTCGACACCGCGCTTCTCACCTGATGGCAAACTCCTGGCATTCATCCGAGGCGCGAAAGAGCTTCGTGTCATGGATGTCGCCACAAAAACCGAACGTGTGGTGAAGACTGCGATCTTCGAACGTCCGCCAATCATTTCGGATCGTCCGTTTGCATGGTCTCCGGATGGCAAATGGCTCGCGTATGTTCCCGTCGGCGAGAATCAGTTCAAGAACGTAAATGTGGTTTCGGTTGACGGCGCTTCAAGTGGACCAGCGAGTTATCTCGCGAATGTTTTTAGTAACTCGGTGTCTTGGAGCCCGGATGGTGCTTACGTGTTGTTCGACTCAGGCCAGCGGACAGAAAGCACGCAATTGGCTCGTATCGATCTAGTGCCGCGCACGCCTCGTTTTCGTGAAGATCAGTTTCGCGATCTGTTCCGCGAAGAGACGCCGAGAAATCGTCCCGAGCCGCGGCCATCTGAACCCGCAGCCTCACCATCTCCAACACCGGACGAGAAACGACCTTCGCCAAAACCAGTTCAGGTTGTTTTCGACGACATCCGACGGCGCTTGAGCTTTGTACCTGTTGGCTTGGACGTGAACTTTCAAACGATTAGTCCTGATGGAAAGTGGGTTGCACTGATCGCTAACGCTGCAAATCAGGCGAATCTTTATCTTTACTCGCTCGACGAATTGTCGCGCGAACCTGCTGTAGCGAAACAACTAACTTCGACGTCAGGTTCCAAAAGTTGGGCGCAGTTCTCGCCCGATAACAAAGAGATCTTTTACATCGAGAATGGCCGCATCGGGGTGGTTAATCTCGAAGGGCGAACTCGATCGCTTGCAGTCACGGCGGAGATGGATGTCGACTTCTCTCGAGAAAAGATGGAAGTGTTTCGCCAGGGTTGGTCGTACCTGCGCGATTTCTTCTACGATCCCGCTTTTCACGGCGCGAATTGGGATACGGTGCGAATGGAGTACGAGCCGCTCATCGCAGGTTCGCGCACGCCTGACGAAATGCGAAGGTTGTTGCAGTTGATGGTGGGTGAGTTGAATGCATCGCACCTTGGCGCTGGGGCACCGCCGGGTGGAAACGCGCCGACAACTGGTCGCATTGGTCTGCGGTTTGATCGGCGCGAGTATGAAACGACCGGTCGTTTGCGCGTGACGGAAGTCATTGTTCTGAGTCCGGTCGCAATCGTCGGTGGAGTTAAGGCCGGCGATTATTTGCTGGCCGTCGATGGACGTGTCGTCGATCAATCAACAAATCTCGACGACGTACTGAACTACAAAATCGCGCGCCGCGTTAGTTTGACTGTTTCTTCGACGGCGGATGGGGCGGTCAAGCGTGAAGTCGTGGTTCGTCCGGTGAATGCCGCGACCGAACGAGGATTACTTTACAGGCAATGGGTTGAGAAGAATCGGCAGTATGTTGCGAAGGCGAGTAATGGTCGACTCGGTTATGCACACATGTTCGACATGTCTACGGCGTCGCTCAATCAGTTGCATATCGATCTCGACGCGGAGAACTACGGGAAAGACGGAGTCGTGATCGATTTACGCAACAACAGTGGTGGCTTTGTGAATGTCTACGCGATCGACGTTCTCGCGCGGCGCGGTTATCTCACGATGACACTGCGCGGCCTGAGCGGTACGCCGGCTCGCACCGTGCTTGGCCAACGTGCTCTCAATCGACCAACGATCCTCGTCACTAATCAGCACTCATTGTCGGACGCTGAGGATTTTACTGAAGGCTACCGCACGCTGCGATTGGGCCAGGTTGTCGGCGAGCCTACCGCCGGCTGGATTATTTACACCTGGAATCAAGCGTTGATTGACGGGACAAACTTCCGTCTACCGCGCATGAAGGTCACAGCGAACGACGGCACGAACATGGAGCGTAACCCGCGACCCGTCGACATCGAAGTCACACGCCCGATCGGTGAGACGCTCACAGACCGCGACTCGCAACTCGATGTGGCTGTGCGCGAATTACTCAAGCAACTCGGCACGTCGCGCTCCACGTCGCCGAAGTGAAACTAACGCCTCGAAACGTACTGTAGGGGCGGCCCTCCGTGGCCGCCCGTGGCTTGGCACATGGAATTCAAGAATCGACAGTTTCGAGTTTCGCGAACACCATTTCAAACCACGGGCGGCCACGGAGGGCCGCCCCTACAGTTGAACCAAGAAGATCAAATTCTCGGGTTGAAGCTATTTAATTGAAATACTTCAAGCTTTAGCGCAAAATGGCCGCAGTCTAATTGCTTTCGCCCAGTCTTTCGCAAGCTGTAACGGCTTCAAGTCCCTTACCATTGAGGAGAGTTAACCCCCGTGATCGGCCAGACTATCTCCCACTATCGTATCCTCAGCAAAATCGGTGAGGGAGGAATGGGGGCGGTCTATGTTGCCGAAGACACGTTACTCGGAAGACGCGTCGCGGTTAAGTCGCTGAAGGTTCCCTCAGCCCAGGCGCACAAAAGCTTTCGCACCAGGTTCCTGCGTGAGGCGCGCGCCGCGTCCTTGCTCAATCATCCACACATCGCAACCATCTACGACTACGGCGAGACAGAAGACGGGCAACCGTACCTCGTGATGGAGTTAATCGAAGGTCAGAGCCTGAACGATCTGCTGAGCCAGAATACATTGTCACCCGATCGCGCGATCGCGATCGTTAAGGAAGTAGCTGAAGCTATCGCTGAAGCGCATCATCACGGTATTATTCATCGCGACATAAAACCATCGAATGTAGCTCTCAATCACCGCAACGAAGTCAAAGTCCTCGATTTCGGATTAGCAAAGCAGATAGAACCGAACGGTCTGGAAACACAGATACTCGGAGAAACACCCGAGTTAACTGCCACAAAAACACTCGAAGGTGTCGTTGTCGGAACGCCTGCATACCTTTCGCCGGAACAAGCCCTCGGCGCTTCGGTCGATAAGCGCAGCGATATTTTTTCGATTGGCTCTCTCCTTTATGAGTGTCTGACGGGCAAGCCTGCCTTCTCGGGCAAAAGCCTTGGCGAGATATTCGCGCAAGTGATCCGCGACGATCCTGTTCCTCCTTCGCAGGTGAACCCACGAATCACCGCGGAACTCGATCGCGTCACGCTCAAAGCACTCGCCAAGAAAACGGAAGCTCGTTATCAAACTGTCGACGAACTACTCGAAGATCTCAAGGGAATCGACGCGACGCTTGAGGAAGGTCCCGCGTCAAGCAGATCCCACCGGAAATCGATCATTGCTAATTTCCGTTCCTCACTATCACGGCTTTCCCTGAAACACGGAACAGTACTTCTTGGCGTTGCACTTCTGATCGCGTTACTGGCGCTGTGGGTTTCCACTAGACGACGGGTCAGCGCCGAGCCTTCAGCCCAAGCCATGCAGCTTTACCAGGCTGGAGCTACTGCCTTGCGTAACGGCAACCACATTAAAGCCGCCAGTTTATTTGAACAGGCGATCAAAACGGACGACCAGTTCCCCTTGGCCCATGCACGACTCGCCGAAGTATGGAGCGATCTCGACTACGAGGAGAAATCTGCCAACGAGATGCTGCGCGTAAGTGAACTTGCACCAAACCTGTCTTCGTTACCTGCAACCGACATGCTTTACGTGCAAGCTATCACTGCTACCGTCCGACGCAACTTTCAAGGCGCAGTTGAAAAGTTTGAAGAGATCGTTCGACAAATGCCGGAAGATCAAAAAACGTTCGCCTATTTTGATCTCGGCCGCGCTTACGAGCGCGTCCGTAATGTCGATCGGGCGATCGAAAGTTTTGAAACAGTCGGGCAACGCGATCCGCAGGCTGCCGCTGCCTTCCTGCGCCTGGGAAGTCTTTATGGTCGCAAGCAAAACGACGCGCAAGCCGTCGCAGCGTTTGATAAAGCGCAGGCGTTGTACGACGCGCAAGGTGATGCCGAGGGGATAGCGGAGGTCTGCTATCAACGCGGTGCCTTCCTGAATCTTGGTGACAAGCTGCCGCAGGCGCAGGAACAATTGCAACGTGCACTTGACCTCAGCATTAACGCCGGCAACAAGCCTCAACAAATCAAGACCCTCCTGCAACTGGGAGGTGTCTATTACAGCACTGGCGACACAATTCGCGCCGAGCAATATGCCAATCGGGCCCTTGAGCTTGCAGGATCTGAGCAACTGGATAACCTGACCACTAACGGTCTGATCGATATCGGCTACTCCCAATTTTTGCGAGGCGAATACGGCGAGGCGCAAAAGCATTTTGAGCAAGCCTTACAGATTGCCAGAGCCAACAAGGGCCGGCGTGGAGAGGCTCGCGCGTTACTCTCGCTCGGCAGCTTGTCAGTTCAACAGGGTGACGGTGGCAAGGCGTTAAGTTACCTGGAACCGGCTCTTGCGTTTTATAGGCAGGGCAACTATCGCCGAGAAACTTCGCAGGCCCTGCTTCTGCTGGGTTACGCCAACGAACAGCAGGGAAATAACGAAGCCGCGCTCGAATCTTTTAACGAGCAACTCAAGCTTGCCGAAGAAGTAAACGATCAGGCCCAGGTGGCGCACACTCACGCCGCCATCGGACTCGTCCTTCTGAATCAGGAACGGTTCACCGAAGCCCTCAAACACTACGATGAGAGCTACAGGCTCAACAAGTCTCTCGGACTTGAGCCGAAGATGGGATATGACCTCGTGAATCGCGCCGACCTGCTTTGGCAAGTGGGACGTTACGAGGAGGCGCGCACAACGTTTAACCAGGCTTTCGAGGTCGCGAGTCGTCCGGGTGGATTTGATAAGCAACTGCTCGCCTGGATTCGCCTTCGCAAGGCGCAAATGGCTCTCAGTGAATTGCGTTACAGCGAAGCTGCCGCGGAAGTCCGCAAGGCTGTTGCCCTCGGTAACGATCAGGATAAAAGTTTTTCGGTTCAGGCGTCTGTTACGGCCGGATTGATCCAGCTCAACTCTGGCACGTCGACTGCAGTGGCCTTATGTCAGAAAGCCTTTGACATCGCAACTCGTGCCGGCAAGCCAAAACTGATTTCCAGCGCACAGCTTGCACTTGCTGAAACGTCGTTAGCGAGCGGTGATATGTCGACAGCTTTAAGCTTTGCCTTACAAGCCCAGGAAGCTTTTGCTCGTTTGGGCCGTCGTCACTCTGAGTGGCAAGCGTGGTTAATTGCCGCTCAAGCAAATCAGCGTCAGCGCGACGAAACAAAAGCACAGGAGCACGCGGCTCGTGCTGCTGAGCTGCTGGCGTCGATGGAAAAGGCGTTAGGTGTTAACGAGTACAAGAGCTATCTCTCCAGGCCGGATGTCCAGCAATATCGCAAGCAACTGGACCGACTCCTGCCGGGAGCAACCCATTAACCTTTATCTCGAAAAGGAGCACTAAGATGAGCGCGCAAACAGCATCCGCACTTAACATCACGGAAGAACCGGTAACCCCCGTAATTGTCAAGGTCGGTGGCGACGACGTTGGAGACGCCAGTGCGCCGGGGACCCCGAATCTTGTCAGTATTGAAGTCGAAACCGACAAATTGGCCTTCGCCGAGACAGTGCGTGGTAATAAATGGGCGTCGTCCGTATCGACAAAGGCCGGCAGGATTTTCAACGTCACCATCATTGACGGTTCGACGACAATCAGTCATGCAGTTGATCAAACATCGGAATTGGCATCTGTCACAATCATGTTTGGCCCAGCTCGGTTAATCGTAATGGAGTCTGGTGTGCCCGAAGACAATGACGTCCGTTTGTTGATTACATCGCCCGAAGTTCTTTTCAACGTGCCGCAGCCCGGTGACTGGACCATGTCAACGGCCACGTTCACAAACAAAATTAAGAGCGTGGCTTTGATGGTGGGAGACAAGCAGAGACTGAATTACGAATTCCAGACCGAAAAGGCGTCTGTGCAGATCGACTTCAATTTGAAGAATCCGAACTAAGCCAAACCCGAGGAAGTAAAAAAGCACAAATGGTTGACTTCAGCCATTTGTGCTTTTTGTTTGCCTTGTGATCTTGGCGCTGGAAAAGGCCACGTCGATGTGCGACGTGGCCTAATAATGTGGCGCGGGGGGGTGAGACTCTACGAAGTTGGCGGCGTTCGTCTAATTGCCAGCGCCGTGCCACACGTTTTTATTTAACCGAAACAGTAAGATTTACTGCCTGGTTCATTTTGTGTGCACGTAAGGAAGCGTCAGGTATGTCATAATTGACACTCAACACTGTCGCAATCGACACTCTGATCTCACTTATTAAGCGTGACGACTAACCCGAAACTAATTGCTATCTCTGGTCCGGCCGAGGGAACGACTTTCGCTTTAACTGAAGACGAAACCTCGATAGGCCGTGAACCCGCAAACCGGATTCGTGTCGACGATCACTCCGTTTCGCGCCGGCATTGTCTGATCAAGCGCGAGGGCGAATCGTTTCGCATCGTCGATTTGGAGAGCTACAACGGCACGTTTGTTAATGGCGTCCCCGTTGGCGAGCAACCTCTAAAACATGGAGATCACATCGCGGTTGGGCGCGTCCTGTTTATTTTCCTTGTGGATGAGACGGAAGTGATAGCAACAGAAAACCTGGTCGAACTGAGCGATGAGGAACTGAAGAACTATTCTACGGTTCGCCTCGAAAGAAATGATGCGCTCTATCTGAAGCCGGCGGCGGTTATGGCGGCGCTGCCTGGCGATGCGCGGATTGCTCGCGACTTAAACGCGCTACTAAAGATCAGTACCTGGTTGAGCACCGTGCGTGAGTTGGCCGGGCTTCAGAACACGTTGCTTGAAACTCTGCTCAGTACGATTCCGGCAGAACGCGCGGCGCTGTTGCTCGTTGGCGAGAATGCCGACGCGTGGGTTGCGGCACATGCACGACGTGAGACGTCTGAAGCTGAAGCCCCGATTCGTATCAGCCGTTCGATCGTGGAAAGAGTGCGGCGTGAAGGTGTAGCGATTCTGTGTGTCGATGTAAGTGAAGATGAATCTATTAGTGGGGCTGAGAGCCTGGTTGCGGCGCATGTTCGTTCTTTGCTCTGCGCGCCATTGCTCATTCGCGAGCGCGTAGCCGGATTCATTTACCTCGATAGCAGCAATCCCGCGACGAAGTTGGACGAAGGACATTTACAGTTGCTGACGGCAGTGGGCAGCATCGCCGCTGTTGCAATCGACAACGTGCAGCAGTTGGAACGGTTGCAAAATGAGAATCAGCGTCTGCACGAAGAGATCAATCTCGAGCACAACATGATCGGCGAAAGCCCGCGTATGCGCGAGGTCTACCGGTTCATAGAACGGATTGCGCCGGCTGACGCCACGATTCTGATTCGCGGTGAAAGTGGAACGGGCAAAGAACTCGTGGCCCATGCGATTCATAACAACAGCGAGCGATCGAACAAGCAGTTTGTGGCAATCAACTGCGCGGTGCTTTCGGAAACGTTACTGGAAAGCGAACTCTTCGGTTACGAGAAAGGCGCGTTCACTGGCGCCGTTGCGCAGAAGCTAGGACGTCTCGAAGTTGCGAATGGAGGCACACTGTTTCTCGACGAGGTTGGTGAGCTTACACCGGCCACGCAGGCAAAGCTTCTTCGTGTATTGCAGGAGCGTCAGTTTGAGCGAGTTGGCGGGACGCGCACAATTAAGGTTGATGTCCGCATCATTGCCGCTACGAACAGGAATTTGGAAGACGCAATTAAAGCGGGAACGTTTCGTCAGGATCTCTATTATCGTCTCAACGTAATCTCGCTCACGTTGCCTGCTCTTAGAGAACGAAGAGAGGACATTCCGTTACTCGCCTGTCATTTTGTGGCCAAGTACAGCAAGAAATGTAAGCGAACTGTCAGCGGGATCTCGCCCGAAGCGCGTGAGTGTTTATTGGGATACGATTGGCCGGGCAATGTCCGCGAGCTGGAGAACGCGATTGAACGTGCTGTCGTGCTTGGCAATTCGGACGTGATCACGCCCGACGACTTACCCGAAACCCTGCTGAGTGTTGGCCCTGCATCAAAGGGTACGTCAAACTTTTACGAGGCTGTGGTGGAAATGAAGAAGCAGTTCATACTCAGGACCCTCGAACAAACAAACGGTAACTACACCGAAGCTGCGAAAATCCTCGGCATTCACCCGACAAATCTTCATCGCCTAATCCGCACATTGGGTTTAAAAAGATAGGAACGTACTGTAGGGGCGGCCCTCCGTGGCCGCCCGTGGTTTGAATCG
>DASTVU010000168.1:0-3117 GCA_035758935.1 Pyrinomonadaceae bacterium
AACTCCATCTGCTTACCGTTCCATGCAAACAACCACGGGCACGACGCTTTCAGACGTTGCTCAGTTAGAACTTCCTGATCAGCTTTGATTTCAAATTCGGCACGGACAGTTCCGTTGGGCCAGACGACGCGGATCACGTCGGCACTCGCTTGTTCGCCAAGTCCGAAGTGAATCAGGGGACCGGTAATCGGTTGCTTCTGGACCGTCATGCCGGAGCGAATCTCCATCTCGCCACCGACACCAAATGGATTTATGCGCTGATCGCCGACGGCATTGCTGGCGCGTGGACGAACGATTTGCCAGTGATAGTTTTTGGTTCCCTGGTTGATCGCCTGGTGAGGTATGCCGTCGCCAGACAAGGCAATAAGATCTAATCGCCCGTCGTTGTTGACATCAAAAACATTAAACACTCGGTCTGAAGAAACGGGATCGTTTATCGAGGTGAACTTACCGTTGCCATCGTTGAGCCAGACTTTGCTGCCGGCGCCGGAAAGGATCAGATCAAGGCCGCCGTTGTTGTCTAAGTCAGCAACGCGCAAACTTGCCGGCTTAGCATGAGCGGTTGTCTTTGCGAGTTCCTCGACTGACCATCCAACCTTATCTTTATCTGCGATGCTGACAATTGTTCCATCGCTTTGCGCAACAACTAAGTCCAAAACCCCATTGTCGTCAGCGTCTATAATATTAATTGCAATCAAACTGCCTGCGGTTACGGATCGCTCAGCGAACTGACCCTGACGTTCATTACTGAATACATGCAACCTTGCAGAGCCGTCGATCAGTGCGGCGTCCGGATCGCCGTCGGCATCGATGTCAGCCCACGCGAAGTCGGTCAATCCGGTGACTCCGGCGAATGGTTGAATCTCAGTAAATGTGGCGTCACCGTTGTTTCTCAAAACAAACGGAGTTCCGGTGGCGGAGCCGAGGACAATATCCAGATCGCCATCAGCCTCGATGTCTGCGCTCCACGCTCCGAGATACTTGCCATTGAGCACCGTCGTGGGAAGTTTTGTTTCTGAGGTTACGTCGGTGAAGGTAGTCGGACTTTCCTGCCGGAGTAAACGGACACCCCCATCGCCGGCAAGTACGATGTCAGTTTTGAAGTCGTAACTGAAATCGATCGCGAGAACGGCGTTGGTGCTGGGAGCTGTATTCGAGGTACCTGCTGGAAAAGGAAAAGTTGCGCCGCTAGCTAAACGAACTTCACGCGCTGACGCTGCAGCGATTGTTGGAGCACCTGAACCACTCAACGCAATTCCACCGACCCACTGCTGTTGACCCGAAGCTACACTGGCGAGTTGTTCTGACTTGAAGACAAGACCAGTATCGGCAGCCGCGGTCGTGAACGTTGGTGCTTCCATTTTGAGGAATTGTCTGAATGGAGTCGCCTCTTCACCTGGCGGTGGTTTGATCGCAGAGAGATTGCGTCTGTATTCCGGCACGCGCATCAACACGTTGCGCAGGAAGCTTGTTCGCGTTGCCCCGGCGCGAAGATCACTGCTTCTGGCGAGCGCGTCGACGGCGTTTACCTGTTCCTTAACTTCTTCAGGCCATGAAGATGAACGAGCAACAATCTTCGCCACAGCAGATTTGAAGGTCTCTGCATCGCCGCGCTTGGCAGCAATGCGACTTTGTTCAACCAGTGCCGCAAGATTGTCAGGCTGCGCTGTAAGAATCTTTTGAATCAGCGATTGAAATTCTTCCGCACTCTTATCGTCACCCTGCCGCTCGACTTCTTCGGCTAATTTGTAAACTGCTATGAGATTGTTTTGATCAAGTTCGACTGATTTGCGCAGCGCGTTGATTGCTTCCGCTGTATTGCCTCGACTGCTTTCAAGTAATCCGACCAGGTAAAAGATCTGGCTGCTATCAGGCGCCAGATCACGGGCTTTGTTGAATCGCTCGGCGGCCGTGTCGTAGTTTCTCTGTCGCAGTGCGAGTAATCCCCAGTTGGCCCAGCCGGCAGGTTCCGCTGCGGCGAGTTGTGTGAACTGCGCGAGCTTCTCGTCGGCCTGCACGTCGTGGCCGACTTCGAGCGCCGCGAGACCAATGTAAAACGTTCGGACAAGCTCGTTGTACTGCGGAGAAGATTTTGTTGGGAGACTGCTACTCGGGCGGCACGCGCCGATGGCGACAAGCAGCAGCAAGACAAAAGCGAGCGAAGTTGTTTTGAGAGTCATAAAGTAGGATTTCTCACGCAAAGGCGCAAAAGATGCAAAGATATGAAACCTTCTTTCCGCCTTTGCGCCTTTGCGTGAAACTCCGCACAATGTAGCACAATGAGACCTTCGAAGAATTGTGTTCTGCTGCTGGCATTAGCCGCCAGTGTGTTGACAGTATTTTCGCAAATTAATCCAACGGCGAAGGCGCGCGAAGACGCATACCGCGCGAATAACATCGGAGTCGCGCTCCTTGAGCAATTCAAACACAAGGAAGCCGCAGATGCTTTTCGCCGCGCGTTGCAACTCGAACCCACTCTTGTTCTGGCACGGATAAATCTCGGCATCGCGCTCTTCAACATGCCGGATCTACCTGCGGCACAAAAAGAATTACAAGCCGCGATTGCTGCCGCACCAACGGCGCCGCAGCCACACTACGTCCTCGGTCTTGCAGCCAAAACGCAAAACCGGACGGAAGAAGCCATCGCCGAGTTTCAAAAAGTATTACAGATCGATCCGAACGACGTTGGTGCGAATGTAAATCTGGGCCAACTTTACGCGCAACAGCGAAAGTATACAGAAGCGATAGCAGTGCTGCGGAAGGCGATCGCTGCCGAGCCCTACAACGCAACCGGCCTTTATAACCTCGGCACCTCGTTGATGCGGTCGAATCAAAGAGAAGAAGGGACGAAGGTCATCGCACAATTTCAGGAGCTGCGCAACCGCGGCACCGGCACGACATTAGGCGCGAACTACCTCGAACAAGGCCGTTATGCAGAAGCAGTCGCTTCGACCGGCGCCGAGCCGGAGCTCGTTGATAAGGCTGTTCCAGACGTCGTCTTCCAGGATGTGACCGTAGAACTTATACCGGCCGGTGACTTGGCTTCTCCTGCTACTCCCACGGTCGAGGATATACCAACCGGTGCCGCACTGCTCTTTGACTATGATCTTGATGGAG
>DASTVU010000169.1:0-11279 GCA_035758935.1 Pyrinomonadaceae bacterium
GACATAACAAATTCCTAACGGTGTTCTCACGCAAAGACGCAACGACGGCAAAGGGCCCGATCACTCTTCCTTTGCATTTTTGCGTCTTTGCGTGAAAGATTTTTTCAAAACTTCAACCACCAAGTCCCGCATTATTTCCTGCTGTTCTCCGCTTTGCATGTTCTTTAATGCAACTTGGCCTTTCTGAGTCTCTTCAGGCCCCAAAATCGCGACAAACGGAATTCCAAGCGATGACGCATACTTGAACTGCTTTCCGAGTTTGTCAGCCTCGGGATACAAATCAACACGCAAGCCTGCGGCGCGGAGTTCCTGCGCTAACTTAATAGACTCTGCCACGCTGTCTTTATTCCAGATTGTAACCATCACGTCTGCCGGCGAAGAATCCAGCCACGCAGGAAACATGTTTCGTTCGTTCATCACGACGAGGATTCGTTCAAGACCCAAAGAGAAACCGCAGGCAGGCACTTCCTGGCCCAAAAACATCCCCACCAGATTGTCATAGCGCCCGCCACCACCAAGACTGCCCGCGAGATCCTTTACATTGATCTCCATGATCGCGCCGGTGTAGTAAGAAAGTCCGCGCGCGAGACTCGGCTCGATCTTGATTCGCTGCGCAATCCCCATCGCATCCGCAAATTCCAATATCGACTGCAGCTCATCGACACCTTTTGCGCCAAGTTCGTTGTCTTTTACAAACTCCACAATGCGACCAAGCACAGCTTTATTGAAAGCCTCTTGCGCATTGTCTTCGGCTGCGATCTCCGCCGCATGTTCGAGCGAGCTTAAATCAGAAAAGAACCTGAGCAACCGCTCACCAGCCGCTTCATCGATCTCGCGCGCAGCAAACTCTTTTTTGACGCCGTCACTACCGATCTTATCCAGCTTGTCTAACGCGATCACCGCCGCGTCGTGCTTGTCCAACGAGACGCCCGCAATTCCGAGAATCCCGGTCAGAACCTTGCGGTGATTTAGTCGCACACAGAAGTCGCTGAAACCAAGCTTCATCAAGACGTCACTGGCTGCGGCACAAATCTCCGCTTCAACAATCATCGACTGTGATCCAAGCACGTCGACGTCACACTGGTAAAACTCACGAAAGCGTCCGCGCGCAGGCCTATCTGCTCGCCAGACAGGTTGAATTTGATAACGCTTAAAAAACTTCGGCAGCTTATCGCGATACTCCGCAACGACGCGCGCCAGCGGCACAGTCAGATCGTACCGCAACGCGAGATCCGCTTCGCCCGTTGCTTCATGAACACCGCGTTTGAGTATTTTGAAGATGAGCTGGTTCCCTTCTTCGCCATACTTACCCATCAACGTTTCGATATTCTCGGCGGCCGGAGTTTCGAGTGGCTCAAAACCGTAACGCTCATACACGTCTTTGATCACACCGATCACGTAATCGCGTTTGCGAACGTCTTCGGGAAGAAAGTCGCGCATGCCGCGCGCTGGTTGTGTTTTTGCGGAAGCCATTACTTGAAAACGGAAAAACCGGCGTAGATCACAAACTGATTTAAGCCGCGATTGGAACCTTGTCGATCGCCGTTCGAGATGTGATGAAATCTCACCCCGATGTTCACCGCACGTCGTTCAGAAGTAAAGATGCGCACACCACCACCAGCTTCACCGACCCATGCGAATCTTCCGGCATCTTCAATCGGCACTGACTTGTTGAAATACAAAAAACCGCCGTTGACGTGAGCGTAAGGGTGCACTTTGCTGCCGTTTGCGAAATCGAGTTGCAAGCCCAACGGCGTGAATCCTGCGCCGTATGCAGTTTCGCGGCGGAACGTAGTACCGGCGGGCGTGACTGTGCGCGAAACAATCGTTCCCGTTGCCACTGCAATCGGCACCACGTCCAGCGTGTACTGCAACGCAAGACTGTCGTTCGCCGCTAACGTACGTCCGTAGCGGAGTGCGGCGATAAAAAACTTGCGATCTTCGGCTTCGTCATCGCTCAAACCGCCAAAGATCGTCGTGGCTTTAGGTGATCCTCCAGCCCAAAAACCCCATTCGTTATCTCCTCGCTTGAGAAGAAATGGGTTGTCGTCAGTTTGTGCGAACGCAGGCACGCAGGCGCACAAAGAAATCAAGGCAAGCATTAACCAACGTGTCATTTAGGAATCCTTTTTCCGGTAGTGTCTTAGTTTGAGTTCTTCTCTGTGAAAGCTCGGTGTCCTCTGTGTCTCTCTGGTTGTTGTATCGCCGGTTTCTATAACCACGGAGACACAGAGGACACAGAGGTTGCACAGAGAAATCCAAATTAAGACACCACCCTTTTTCCGTTTTTCTTTACTGCATCTCGTTACGATATTCGTGAGTGTACTCAACGTAATTCTTCCAAAACACTTCCAAACCGGCTACTTCCTCATCGGTCAGTTCCCGTTTCACCTTTGCCGGAAATCCCATCACCAGCGATCTCGGCGGGATGATCGTGCCGGGACTGACGAGCGACCCGGCCGCTACCAGCGACATCGTGCCGATGCGAACGTCGTCCAGCAAGATCGATCCAATTCCGATCAAGCAGCCTCGCTCGACATAGCATCCGTGGACCGTAACACTATGGCCCACGGTCACTTCAGCCTCAAGAATCGTCGGATGAGATCCGTTCCGGACGTGAATTACAGAATTGTCCTGAACATTGGAACGATCGCCGATGCGGATGTAATGAATATCACCACGGACGGTGCAGTTGCACCAAATCGAGGCCTCTTCTCCAAGATGTACGTCGCCGATTACCTGGGCACTGGGTTCAACATACGCGGTCGGGTGAATCTGCGGGTGAACCCCACGGAACGGTCTAATCATGATTTTCCGAAGATAGTAACACAGGTCACATTTGAGCTTTGTGCTTGGTGCTTTGCTCTTTGTTTGGTGATTACAAAGCACCAGGTACCAAGTACAAAGGCCCTCAACGTATGCTAAATTGAGCCCATGACCCGACCGGTAGTTTTTCTCCTCTTGCTGACCGCCGCCTTGCTCGTGACGACCTCGTGCACCGGCTCATTGTTTAGGGTAAAGCCCGTCAATGAACTCCCGCCACTGCCGTCGAACACACGTAGTGCGGATGCGGGTGGAGTAACGATTCGCGTGGCTCCGCTTCTCACAGACGAAGAGAGTCAGGAGTTGTTTGAAGCCAACCTCCCACTCAGCGGCGTTCTGGCGTTACGAGTCGATATGACTTTTCAGAGCGGTGTGCCTGTAGAGCTAAGACGTGCCCGATTCCGTTTGCGTGACGGTCAAAACCGCGAATGGAAACTGCTATCGGCAAAGAGTGCCGTCTCGCGAGTTATGAAAGCGAATGGCGTGTTTGCCTACAATCCAAATTCACGCAAACAGTTTGAGAGCGAGATGAACGCTTACGCAATCGATCTGAAGACGCCGCTTTCATCCGGCGACTCGCGCCGGCACGGCTTCCTCTTTTTCCAAACGCCTGACAAGCTTCCGGTGCGCTCCGGCCAACAGTTCACGTTAACAGTCGAGCGCCTCCCGCAACCTGCAACAATTACCATTAATTAAAAGGCACACAAAGCACAGGTTGTTTCCTGTGCCTTATGTGCCTTATGTGCTTTTTGTGCCTTTTTGCGGCTAACCTCTTGGACCGGTGGCCCTCACGGTTATTTCCGTTCCGGCAGTCAGATCAAGATCGTTGCGACCTTGAACGTATACCGATCCGGCACCGGCACCCGCGCCAATCACAGCACCAATTGCCGCGCCTTTACCGCCGCCGGCAATCGCGCCAATGATGGCACCGACTGCAGTTCCGATCGCAGTGCGAGTGACGGTCTTGTTGGTTTGGTCGCTTTCGCGCACCGCACCTTCATTGTCGACTCGAACAACGTCGCCAGTCGGCGTACGAACCGTCTCGAGAATACCCGCGAAGCGATAGCTTCTGCCGTCTCGCAAACGAATCGTATCGAAGTCGAGAGTCATCTCGGAGCGACCGGTAATTCGGCCCCCACGGCTGAGGCTCGACACCACGCCTTCAATCGTCGCACCGTCAAACTGGCCCGGGGAACGAACAGTCATTGTGAAGCGTTCGCCTTCGCGAGCGGTCTGCGTCGATAGATCATTGTTGAGCACCGCAACGAGCGCCGTGCCATCTGGAACAATGAAGGTTCCCGTTGGGTTCGGTTCACCAACAGCGATACCCTCGCGGTTCGTGTCGTAGATGTTCAACTGCGCCACGTCAGAAGTCCGATCGTAGTAAGTCCTGACCATGACTGGCTGATTGATGCGATCACTGTAAAGCGTACGCGTTACCAGCAGCTCACGACCGTCAGACGACGGATCGAAAGTTACTGTGAAGTCGTTGGCACGCTCGCCAGTGCGAGTAATCGTCAACGTGTCGCCCAGTACGCTGGAGCGGACACGAACTGACCGGCCACCGTTGGTTGTCTCAACCTGTTCGCGACCGTCAGCGATGAAGTTGATCTGCGGAGCGCGAGTGGATGCGATCGTTATCGAATTTCCGCGACGATCAATCGCAAGCATCTCCGGTGGATCCAGACGACGCAGCAGTGAGTCGTAAACTCGCTGGCGCTCTGCGAGCGAAAGATTTCTCGTCGCATTATCTACCGCAGTGCGCACGTCGTCACCACGGCTCGGGTTGAGACGGAACGTACCCGTCAAATCTCTTCTGTTGCCATATCCGCCACCGGTGTTGCCGCCGGGTAAAGTGGACCAGTTCCACGCGATGTTGAATGCACTCGCGAGCTGATCGAGATCAGTCCGCAATGGGCTCCAACTGTTTTCTGTCTGATAAGACAACTGGCGATCGGTAATGAAGTTGTTCAGGAACGCCGCACGATCCAGAACGTTGCGAGCATCAGAAGAACTGACTTGCCGGCTGTTCGCACGATTGCGTAGTTGCGTCAGTGCCGTCTCGAAGTCACTCAGCTGGCGCCGAACCTCATCGAGAGAATACCTATCATTGCTCGAGCGATTCAGATCCCGGCGCAAATTGCGACTGAAAGTGGCTGAACGAACGTTGAGCCGATCTATTAACTGGCGCATCTGGAAGTCGTTCAGGTTGTAATCGTTGTCTCGGCCTCCACCAACGCTGCCCGAAGTCCATGGCACGTTGAGATTGTAGAAACTCGCAAGTTGATCGAGGTCAGTGCGGATTGCCTGCCACTCGCGGCGCGAACCGGCGCCAAGACGATTAGCGGCAAAGAAATTGTCGATCTGCGCGCCACGGTTCAACACCGCTTGAGCGTCAGACGTAGACGTGCGTCTTGTACCAAGCTGCCGATCAAGTTGATTCAGCGAACTCTCGAAATCGAGGATCAAACGATTGATGTCATCGATGCGATAGTTGTTTCGATCCGCAGCATTTTGGACTGCACGCTGTAGAGAGTCGGTGCGCGTTTGGATTCGTCGCACGACATTGCGAATGGCTGCGTCGTTGGTGCCGAACTGAGCCATGCCCGTAGTGGCCATGCCCGCCGTCACCAACGCTAATAGGAAAGTCGTGAAAATTGTTTTTCTGATTGCTGTCATCTTTTCTCCTCCTTCAGACCCGTGGGCCTGCACTTCAAACTTTGTGCCAAGCGGGCGGTTTTTCAGCTTGGCTGGGTGTATTGCGGGAGAAACCCGGTCATCGGGAAAGACTGAAAATGATACGTACCGCTGACTCACCTTCAAACAATGCCTAACAAAATGGCAGTAGTTTGAGGATTTAGTATGGATGCATGCAAAAGCCGTAGTAACTGGACAGGGAAACGCCGGTCATTATGCGCTGATGGAGGAAAAGGTGAGACTTAGGCGGCGAATGAACCTTTTGGGATGGTGTTTCTCACGCAAAGACGCTAAGGGCGCAAAAAGGTTTCTATGCGTTCTACGCGACTTTGCGTGGAATGGTTTTTTATGGCTCGGGCGGCGCGGGTTTGTCAGTCCCGCGTTCGCGGTTAAACACAGACGACGGCAACCACGCCGGCATCGCTTCATCGTTTGCGGCTCGCATTCCCATCACCAGCATCACGCCCGCGACGGTGCGGGGTCCAGTCCAGTCCCAATCGGGACGTACGACATCAGTCGGCTGGTGATAGTCAGTCTTCGTCCACTTCTTCAAACGATCTATCCATGCTTCCTTCGCACCATCAGGCGCACCCAGAATCATGATTCCCGGAACACCTTTCTTCACAAAGAAGTAGTGATCGGAACGATAGAACGACTTCTCTTCCGGCATCGGATCCGGAATCACTTTCAAACCACTCGCTGCCGCGACTTCACTCAACAAAGTGCCAAGTGAAGAATGCTCAGAGCCATAACCGACAAGAACTTTCACTGGTCCATAAACTTCCGTACCCATTCCATCCAGGTTCAGATCCGCAGCGACTTGTTTGATTTTCCAGGTAGGGTTCTTCACCCAGTGATCCGTTCCGTAACCACCGTATTCTTCTCCAGTCACAGCGAGAAAGATGATGGAGCGTCGCGGTTTAGTTTGCGCTTTCGACATCACTTCAGCGATCGCCAACATCTCGGCAACACCGAGTGCATTATCTGCAGCGCCGTGATAGATCCGATTGTCATTAGAAACCCCGTAAGCATCGTAGTGAGCGGAATAAACAATGGCTTCCGCTTTCAGTTTCGCATCAGAACCCTCGATCAGTCCGATAACATTATTGCCGACGCCCTTACTCTTCTTGAACTTCACGGTGATCGTCGCCGTCTCTTTTAGATCGATTGGCGCGAAGTCGTCGCCTTTCGATTTGGCGAATGCTTCTGCGAGGGTGAATCCGGACGCAGCAAACAACTTCTCCGCTGCCGCTTCGCTCACGCTTATAAACGGTGGCAGAAAATCAGGCATCTCGTCTCGACCGTCAGGCTCGATTTGGCGTCGCGTTAGGTAATCAGCCATTTCGGCGAACGTGAGGGTCTCGGTGTCCTGCCCGATCATCACAATTCCCGCAGCACCGCGTGCGATCAGCGCTCTTAGGACGTTCACCTGGGCCTGCGCTTTCTTCCACTGCTCCTTACCGATCTCGGGTGGAGGTCCGTCACGCAGCACGACAATCTTTCCGCGCACGTCGAGTCCTGCCAGATCGTTTCGCTTGAGGAATGGAAGCGAGATTCCGTACCCGACGAAGTAGATCTTTGAGTTGACGTTTTCGTCACCACTGTAAGGCGGCATTACGAAGAACTCTGAGCCCATCTTGAGGCTTTGATTGCCGATGGTGAATGCTGTTTGGGGTAGAAACTGCGTCTCTCGGAATTTGATGGGTTGAAGGTAAGAGTTGTTTGCACCCAGAGGTTTTAGTCCGAGTTTTGTAAAACGATCAGCGATCCATGCAGCGGCTTTGTCGCCACCGGGTTGGGCCGTACCACGACCTTGCATTTCGTCTGCGGCGAGCGCGTTCACTGTTTCTTTTATAGTTTCAAGACTGAGGCCATCGACAAGCTGCTGCTCGGTGGTGGAGAGCGCGCGAGTCGCTGCCGGCGCCATCGCCTGCGTCCAACCGAACGCAGTTGAGGTGACGAGCAGAATTGCGAGTACGACTGACAAATATTTCTTCTGATACTTCACTTCTTTTAATCCTTATGTGACGAAAATGGGGCGGCCACGGAGGGCCGCCCCTACAGATATTTATTAGCAGAATATGAGTCAGCCTGTCGATCCAAATCCACCGGCGCCCCGCGCAGTCTCGTCGAGATCTGTCGCCCACTCAGCTTCCGGCGTGATGATCTGCTCAACGATCAACTGACAAATCTTACTTCCGGCAGGCAGGTTAAGCGTTTCGTCGCCGGTGTTATAGAGCAAACAACAAACCTCACCTCGATAATCAGAGTCGATCACCCCCGCCAGTACATCCAACCCATTCTTCGCCGCCAACCCCGATCTCGGCGCCACCCGCCCATAAAACCCCTGCGGAATAGCGACCGCCAACCCCGTCCTGGCCATCACCCTTTGTTTGGGCTGAATGTTGAGATCCTCAATCGAGCAAACATCCAACCCCGCCGCGAGCGCACTCCCTCGTTTTGGGAGAACTGCGCGTGAATCAAGTTGTTTGAAGCGAAGGGCGTTTAGTGTAGTGGGCATTTTCTGTCTACATCTTCGGAAGCGTGACGCCGCGTTGGCCCTGATATTTGCCGCCGCGATCCTTGTAGGAGGTTTCGCAGACTTCGTCGGATTCGAAGAAGATTACCTGGGCGACGCCTTCGTTGGCGTAGATCTTCGCCGGCAACGGTGTGGTGTTAGAGAATTCGAGAGTGACGTAGCCTTCCCATTCGGGCTCAAAGGGCGTGACGTTCACCAGGATGCCGCAGCGTGCGTAGGTGCTTTTGCCCAGGCAGATCGTCAGAACGTTGCGTGGGATGCGGAAGTATTCAACCGTGCGCGCGAGGGCGAAACTGTTTGGTGGAATTATTACTGAGTCGCCTTTGAAGTCGACGAAATTGTTCTCGTCAAACTCTTTTGGATCCACGATGGTACTGTTGATGTTGGTGAAGAGTTTGAACTCGTCCGCGCAACGAATGTCGTAACCATAACTCGACGTTCCGTAAGAGACGATTCGCTTGCCGTCAACTTGCTTAACCTGCCCCGGCTCGTACGGATCGATCATGCCGTACTCGGCAGCCATTCTGCGGATCCACTTGTCTGATTTGATACTCATTTGTGCCTTGTTTTTTCGAGATGTGTGCTTGAAGTAGTCGGCCATTCTAGACTCAATTGCGGTCTTTATCCACAGATTACACAGATTTTAAATCAATCTGTGTAATCTGTGGATAAAGAAGCGAAACCAACCACGCTACTGCGTCGCCCGTCTGATGTTCACGGTTCCATCGCCGACTGTGAACCTGAAGGAGGCACCACCGGCTCCGGCTCGGGCGCGGACGGTACGTTCCGTGAGCCCGGGCTTTTCACGGGAGGTGAGGCCTTCGAATGTGTTGACGATCTTTCCGGTGCGCAGGACGTCGGCGTCGATGTCGCCGCTGAACCCGGGCTGAAGGTCGACGTTGATAGTTCCGGAAGCGATGCGAATATCCGCGCCGGCACCGCGCCAGCTTCGCGCCGGAATCGCAAAGGTTATCGAGCCAGCGGTGACAGTTGTGGAAACAGTGCCGCCGGTGAGAGTGAGTGAGGTGTCGCTTTCAGTTGCGCTAATACGTAGTGCGCCTTCGACACCGGAAAGCTTCAGTTCGCCGTGACCAGCGTTCACTTCAAGATCAGTATTAATCGGAACGCGCAACCGGTAATCGATCTTCCAGGGCAGGTTAAGTAGTTTCTTTGGAAAGTTCTTCGCCGATTTCTTCATGAACGCACGATCGTGTGTGCCGGTCGTGAGGATGCTGATGTGATTCAAGTCTTCATCGAAAGCAAAATTGTTCACCCTGGCGAGTTGGTCCAGGTCTGCTTCGGTTGGACCCTTGAGTTCGATGTTGGCCGTCAATTCAACTTCATTGCGCTGCCATCCCTCGACCGTGACCGAACCGCGCGGCGCCGCGATCAGAGTCACTGTTCCGCCATAAGAGAGGCGCGCTGTCTCACGTCGCGTCGAAGTGCGCGTCAGCAGTTGAATCTCAGGCGCAACTGTTTTCTGCGAATAGACAGGGCTGACAAAAACCAGGAGAACGAACAGGATTATCAATTTGGCCATCGAACCTCATAGTAGCGTCGTTTCACACATTCGAAAACAAAAAAAGGACGTTGCTTGCTCGCAACGTCCTTAACCTGTGCCTTGCCATTGGAACTGCGAAGCTTACCTTCGCAGAAACGTGATCTGACCACTGAAATTGATGATCGACACAGACGACCGGCCGTCACCAACGTCGCCGACATACTTTCTGCCGTCCTGTGTCTTGAAGTTGTTGTTCCAGAAATCATTCAACGCGATCTTTCGTGCGGGTGATGCAGCCTCGAGACGGAAGGCCGAGTTACCCGGAATACGAATCGTAATGTCGCCCTTGTTTGACTTGAACTCGTAAGTGCCGCCGCGTGAAAACTCGCCGTCGAAGAATATGTTGCCGATAACGTTCTGCGCGATCACGTGCGAGGCAGTAACGTTCGTCAACTCGATGTCACCTTCAGAAGAAACGTGCGCTCGCACGAGACCACTGCGAATATTTGCCACGCTAATATTGCCGCGACGAGTTTCAAGATCTACCGATGAATTAACCGGAACCTGTAATTTGAAATTGATATCGCCGATGTCGCCCTTACCGCGATTGTCGCTCATCACATCAACCACGAGACTCTCGTTCATTTGTTTGGGAACAACGTGAGCGCTCTTCGATTCAATTGTCGCCGAAAGCCTGATCTCGTCTTTGTTCCACGACTCGACCACGATCGTGCCGGAGATATTCTTCAATTCGATGCGAACATTCTTTCCCGCCGGATAGCGTTTGGAAAGTTGTTGTTGCGCGTAAACACTGAATGAAGCGGAGGTCAATGCGAGGAGAGCGCCAAGCGCAATAACACCGGCGCGAACTGACGGCCGCGAGGTTAAAAATCTGGTTTTCATTAGCGTGGGGCTTTTACTCAAAACAAGTCTCGGGTACTGGGAAACAGCAACTGTTTACAAATCAGAAAACTCTTTCAGCAGCGAAAGTTTGTCGTTCAACGATTCGTTGAGCATCTGTTCGGAGACCTCATCGTGTGGGTTCCGTTTCAATTCGTTAAGCGAATCCGCAACTGCCTGGTCGATCACTTTCATGTTGCGATCGAAAGTCTCGCGCATTTCCGAACTCCAGCGAGCCTTATTCAGCTCAACGCGCTGGTTCCAGTAATCGATCACCTGGCGGCGTTGCGAGAAACGATCGTTGACGTTCGACGCTTCAACTTGCGAAGCTGGGGCTTCCACACCATAACCACCCCAACGGCGCAAACCCACCACTGTCGCGAGCGAAACCAACAACACGATTGCTACTGCGGAAGCTGCCAATTGGGGCAATGACAGTTCCCAACTTCGGCCCATCAACCTGCCAAAGAATGAAGTCTGACGCTCGGTATTCGCCGCTACGCGGCTCGGCAGCTCAGCTTCGATGGAGTTACGAATGCGCAGCCATAGCGCGTGTTCGTTTGGCGGCGTTGCGTACTCTTCGCGCTGAGTGCGGGCAAAACCGATAATCGACGCGAGGTCCTGGCGCACGCCGTCGCAATCCAAACACTCTTTCAGGTGCGTATTAAGTGTGAACTCATCACGCTGGCTAATCGATCCGTCAATCAGATCGTGGATGAGTTCCTGACATGTCTCGCAGTTCATTGCTTACCACCTTCGTTCTGTCTCATAAATGCGCACAATTCGAATCAAAACCTGTCTGACAGAACCTAAACCCGG
>DASTVU010000170.1:0-27398 GCA_035758935.1 Pyrinomonadaceae bacterium
GGGAGGTCTCAAGTCATACTAGCTTGGTAGTTCCGACGGGAAGGATGCAACACAATTGTCTTAGCGCAGGTGAGATTTCAAACCAATTAAGCAAATTGTCATCCGCTGACTCGAACGCCGAACAGGCGAGTGTTGTAAACAGGCTTTTGGAAGATGGTAGGAAGTCGTCTATTTGCAGAAAACAGCTTATTTCTTCCCTCATATCGGCGATGGATAAACCAAACCGTGATTTATCCACTGACCGAGCCGAGTTTTATGTGTGGCATTACGGCGCAGAAATTTTAGCAAAGCTTCGCGCCACTGAGTCGCTCGATTTTTTGATTGCTCACCTGGATGTATACGACGGGGTAGATTTTCCCATGAATCATCATCCTGCCATGGTTGCTGTAGTGAGAATGGGAAATCTAGCGGTACCGAAATTGAACAAAGCCCTATCCAATACGCGCGACCCGCGTTTAAGACGTCACGTGGTATTTTGCATAGGGTGGCTAGGCGGACCCACTGCAAGGAAGGTGCTGGCGCAAGCACTCGCAGTTGAGAACGACACCTGCACACGTTCATTCATCACTGCTACATTGGAAGCTCTGAGTAATAAGCAAAAACCTAATCAAATCACATCTTCAGATCGCTTGAGATGGTATGGCTCTTTTCAATGCAACGGCCAGTCAGGCCTGTGAATCGCCTTTTCCGGGACGCTACTTTCCACTGCTTTATCGGATACTAACAACACAAGAAATTATCATTTGGAGTCCGCCCAAAGCGGCTCATCAGCTTGACCCCGAAATTCAGAACTGATAAAAGGCACGCACATTTACCTACCGGCCTCAGGTATCCTCCGGTATTCCTCGCAATCGTGTGTTTAACGGTAAGTAGTTTCATTTAGTGAGGAGATTTTATGCGTCTAAAGAGCCCCCTTCACCCCACACGGGCTGCCCGTGTGTTCGTTACTTGTGCACTCGTAATCCGAAACATATTGCAAAGCCATCGTTCAGAACGGACTCGCTTCGGACGGTCCCGACGGAATCTTTTTCTCATAATTGCGATTGCCGGTTTCTTGGGCTCGCTCACTTTACTGAACTTTCCGCGGCCAGCGTCGGCAGATACAACGACGCCGGTAAGTATTTCCAGTTTTGGAACACCGGTCACGCAAAACTTTAATTCTCTGGTTTCATCAGGCACGGGCACCTTGCCATTGAACACTCCGGCGGGTTGGGGATTTTCAGAATCCGGCACGAATGGAAACACTACGTATACCGCGGGAACCGGTTCAGGCAATGCCGGTGATACTTACAGTTTTGGTTCAGCTGCTGCGCCTGCTGATCGGGCTCTTGGGCAATTGCGCAGCGGAACCCTCATCTCGATCCTTGGCGGTACCTTCATCAACGACACGGGTGGCACGATTAATTCACTCAACATTGCCTACGCTGGCGAGCAATGGCGACTCGGTGCTCTCAGCCGCACGATCGGCGAGCGTATGGATTTTCAGTACAGTACCGACGCGACCAGCCTGACCACCGGCACTTGGACGGATGTTAATGCGCTTGATTTCACCCCACCAGTCACGGCTGGCACAGTGGGCCTTCTTGACGGCAATACCAATCGTGTTCTTCTCAACTCTAATATCACTGGGCTGAGTATTCCCGCAGGTGCGAGTTTTTGGATTAGATGGACTGACGTAGACGCTACCGGTGCTGACGACGGCTTGGCGATCGACGACTTTTCAATAACAGCGAATGGTATCCCACCATCGCCGACTCCCACGCCAACACCAACTCCAACACCAACGCCAACACCAACTCCATCCCCCACACCTGTTCCGGGATCAGTGGTGATCAGTCAAGTGTACGGTGGCGGCGGCAACGTTGGCGCAACGTTGAAGAACGACTTTGTCGAGATCATCAATCACACCGGGGCGCCAATTGATCTGACTGGTTGGTCCGTACAAATCGCTTCGGCAGGCCAGGCAAATTGGCAAAGGACGAACCTTACCAATTTCGTTCTGCAACCTGGACAGTATTACCTGGTCCAGCAGTCGCAAGGCGCCGGCGGCACCGATAATCTTCCGACGCCTGACGCAATAGGCGGCGGCCTGGTGAGTTCGACATCAGGTAAGGTCGCGCTAGTCAGTAATCAAACTACGTTGACTGGCAACTGCCCGGTGGGTGGTGCGATTATCGATTTTGTCGGTTACGGCACGGAAACTTGCGCTGAGAGCTCACCGGCTGCCGTACTTACCAACACCACCGCAGCGCTCAGGAAGAACAACGGCTGCTTCGACACCGACAACAATGCTATCGACTTTGCGACCGGAGCACCCAATCCGCGCAACAGTTCATCGCCAACAAACAGTTGCACAGGCCTCTTCGCAATTGGCTCCGCTCAACCGAGTACGGTGCAAACGGGAAACAGCACTACTCTGACTGTGACTGTTTCTCCGGCACAAGATCCAACCAGTACGGGAATAACTGTTACGGCTGACCTATCTTCAATCGGCGGATCGGCGACACAGGCTTTCTCCGGTGCGGGCAACACGTTCACATTCGTGGCGAGTATTCCTGTAAACAACACGCTGGGACCGAAGTCTCTTCCGGTGAGTGTTTCGGATGCTCAGGCTCGTAGTACCAGCACGACGATCTTCCTTACCGTCCAAGAACCACATGTCACCATCAGTCAGCTTTATGGTGGCGGCGGAAACTCCGGCGCGACTTTCAACCGCGACTTCGTTGAACTCTTCAACCCCACGGCCAACACGGTCGATTTAACTGGCTGGTCGTTGCAGTACACATCCGCAGCGGGCGACAGTTGGGACTTCACCTCGCAGCCCATCGGCGGTTTCATCGAGCCTGGTCAGTACTACTTGATCGCACTCGCTGGTGGCGCGACCGGAGCGCCGCTCCCCGCCGCAAATATAAATGGCGACATCAATATGTCCGCCACAACGGGCAAGGTCGCGCTGGTGAATGATTTTGATCCGCTCGAAGGTACATGCCCGATCGGTGATGTCAACATTGTAGATTTTGTGGGTTATGGCACAGGTGCTACTTGCGCGGAAACGGCAAACGCACCGGCGCCGAACAATACCACAGCGATCTTCAGAAACAACGGCGGAGCGATTGATAACGACAACAATCAGGCCGACTTCGCTACGGCCACTCCGAATCCTCGGCGCACCGCACCGATCGTGGAGATTGGTCCAGCCGTATTTCGTAGCGATCCTCGCAAGAACGGCGTCAACGCGCCCCGCGATGCGAGTATCACGCTTAACTTCACTGAACCGGTCAACGTAGTTGGCTCCTGGTTCAATATCAACTGCGCCAGCACAGGGCTTCACAACGACGCCACGGTTGCCGGTGCTGACAAGGTCTGGGTCATCACTCCGAATGTGAACTTCCTGGCCGGCGAGCAGTGTACCGTCACGATCTTCAAAGACCAGGTTCACGACGTGGATACAGATGACGTTGGTCCAAATGACGACACGCTCCTCGCAAACTTCGTCGCGACCTTTACTGTCGCGACCGGCACGGCGCCACCGTATCCGCCGAGTGTTCACCTGACTTTCGGTAATCCCAACGGCGCCACGGCAGACATCAATCAGCCAAACAACTACCTGATGGAGAAGCCTGAGTTTACGCTCTCCTATAACAGGGACAACGGTGGACCAAACTGGGTAAGTTGGCACCTGGCCGATGAATGGGTGGGAACTCTTGCTCGCGTCGATACCTTCAGACCCGATCCGGCAGTCTTGCCGACGTGGTATCGCGTGCAGGCGACTGACTTCTCCAATAGCGGTTTCGATCGCGGACACATGACGCCAAACGCCGATCGCGATAAAGAGACTTCGATCCCGATCAACCAGGCAACGTTCCTGATGTCCAACATGATCGCGCAGTCACCTGATATGAATCAGGGACCATGGGCCGATTTGGAGAACTTCCTCCGAACACTCTTACCCACGAACGAGGTCTATATCGTCGCCGGCCCGGCTGGAAGTGGTGGCACGGGCAGCGCTGGTTTCGCTACAACGATCGCTAACGGTCACGTAGCCGTTCCTTCGTCGACGTGGAAAGTCGTGCTCGTCATTCCAAAGGGCGAAAACGATATATCGCGCGTGACTGCAGGTACGAGAACCATCGCAGTGAACATGCCCAACATCCAGGGCATTCGAAACACTCCGTGGGAAACTTACCTGACTACGGTCGATGCAGTTGAAACACTGACCGGTTACGACTTCTTTGCTAACGTGCCAGACGCGATCGAAAACGCGATCGAAGCCGGTGTCAACGGTGTCAATCCGCCGGGAACCGAAGGTCAGGCGGTGACGACTGCTGAAGATACTTCGAAATCGATCACGCTAACGGCTGTTAGTCCAAATCCGGTTGCGTCGTTCTCATTTACGATCGTCCAACCGCCCGCTCACGGTGTTCTTTCCGGAACGGGCGCCAATCGATCGTATCAGCCTGGTCCGGATTTCAATGGCAGCGACAGCTTTAAGTTCAAAGCCAACGACGGAGCAGCCGATTCGAATACTTCGACAGTTACTATCACAGTTACAGAAGTGAACGACTCGCCAACCGCTGCTGACGACTCGTTTAGCACCGATGAAGATACGGACCTGGAAATCCCGGCTTCGGATCTCACAAACAACGACAGTGCTGGACCAGCGAACGAGAATGTTCAGGTGCTGACGGTGACAAGTGTCTCGTCAACCGCTGATACACACGGAACCGTATCGCTATCAAGCGGAACCATCACTTACTCACCTGACACGAATTACAACGGTCCGGCGAGTTTCACTTACCAGGTCTGCGATAACGGGACCACGAATGGTGCGCCTGACTCGCTGTGCACTACCGGCACGGTCAACATTACCGTCAACGGCGTAAATGATCCGCCAACACTCAATGCAATCGCGAATCAAACAGTCTTCGTAGGTGACACGTTGAGCTTTACCGCGGTGGGTTCCGATCTCGATCAGCCACCGCAAACGCTGACCTACAGTTTGACCGGTTCGGTTCCCAGCGGAGCATCGATCAATTCTTCGACAGGCGCTTTCAGTTGGACGCCTACGGCAGCACAGGGCGGACAGATCTACACTCTGACAGTAAGAGTGACAGACAATGGCACTCCGAATCTGTGGGCGGAACAGCAGTTCACTGTGGGTGTTGCCTGGACGTGGTCGGGCCTGCTCGCACCAATCCAAGCAGGCGGAACGTACAAGGCTGGCCGAACGATCCCGATCAAGTTCCAACTGACGGGCGCGAGTGCCGGCGTCACTGACGCTGAGATCAGGTTGTATGTGTTCCAGCTAAACAACAACGTGATTGGAGATCCTATAGACGTGGAGTCGACATCCTCAGCCACAAGTGGCAACCTGTTCCACTTTGCCGATGGGCAGTACATATTCAATCTCAACACATCGGGAATGGCACCTGGGACTTACCAGTTGCAGATAGACATGGGTGACGGTGTCTTACGAGCCGTAAACATCTCACTCAAGTAAGTAAAGGTACTCGGAACGTACTGTAGGGGCGGCCCTCCGTGGCCGCCCTCGGTTTAAATAAGCCCCGCAATAGACCGATCTGATCGGCCTATGTGACCGACCGCTAGTCACCTTGACCAGAATCCTGTCAAAGGCCGTTTTTGCTTATTGACCCGCCCTGGGACCTCTGGTAAAAGCATTACATCAAGCCCTTGCCGGCGAGGTTTTCTCGACCGGTATTCCCTCTCCAATTTGTAATTTTGATGTCCCCGTGCGGATCCCACTAAGTCAGGACCGGGCGGACGGCAGGTTCAACCATTCGGCTCGATTGGATCTGTCGCACTCCCGGTTCTGACTTGCCCCCATAAAAAATCAGCCACAGATGAACGCGGATAAAAAATCCGATCCCAATCCGCGTTTATCTGTGGCTAATTTATTCCGTTGAGATTTGATCTTGTTTGTTGAGGGCGGCGTGAAGTGTATGCCAGGGGAGTGTGGCGCATTTGACGCGTACGGGAAACTCGCGGACACCGGCGAAGATCTTCAGGTTACCAAGATTGTTCTCTTCTGTTTCCTCATTGAGCTCGCCAGTCACCATCGAATGAAACTCCTGAAACAGCGTTTCCACTTGTTCCTTGCTCTTGCCTTTAACGGCCTGCGTCATCATGCTCGCTGAAGCTTTTGAGATCGCACAGCCCGACCCTTCGAAGCCCACTTCTTTCACAAGTTCATCTTCGAGGTCCAGGTATATCGTCAGTTGATCGCCGCAGAGTGGGTTATAGCCTTCAGCCGTGTGGTTCGCGTTTTCGACCTTGCGAAAGTTTCGCGGCTTCTTGTTATGGTCCAGGATTACCTGCTGGTAGAGTTCACTTAGTTCAGACATACATCAACTAAAAATCTCGATTACACGTTCAATCGTGCGGGCGAGTACATCGACTTCTTCCTTCGTGTTGTAGAAGGAAAACGATGCACGCGCAGTAGCAGGCACGTTGAAGCGCTGCATCACCGGTTGCGCGCAGTGATGACCAGCGCGAACAGCGATGCCCTCCTGGTCCAGAATCGTGCCGATGTCGTGTGGGTGAATGTCGTCAATCACAAACGACAACACGCTCGCCTTATTCTTCGCGGTGCCGATGATCCGTAACCCTTCGATCGCCGAGACACGCTCAGTCGCGTAGCGCAACAACTCGGCTTCGTAGGCAGCCGCCCGATCGCGCCCAATACTGTTTAGATAATCAATTGCGGCGCCCAGACCGATTTGCGATGCGATGGCAGGGGTGCCGGCTTCAAACCGGTTCGGAGGATCGGCGTAGGTCGTCTTTTCGAATGTGACGGTCTTGATCATGTCGCCGCCACCCTGAAACGGATTCATCTTTTCGAGCAATTCGAGCTTGCCGTAAACCACGCCGCTGCCCGTCGGCGCATACATCTTGTGACCCGAGAACACGTAGAAATCGCAATCGAGATCCTGCACGTCAACCGGCATGTGCGGGGCCGCCTGAGCACCATCAATCAACACGGGCACACCGTACTTGTGCGCGTGGGCAATCATCTCCTTGATCGGGTTAATTGTGCCGAGCGCATTGGAGACGTGCATCACCGCCACCAGCTTCGTACGCTCATTCAGAAGACCTTCGTATTCATCTTGCAGCAACTCGCCCGCATCGTTCATCGGGATCACGCGCAGCCGCGCACCCTTCTCTTCACAGAGCATCTGCCACGGGACGATGTTGGCGTGATGTTCCATCGCCGAGATGATGATCTCGTCGCCCGCACCAATGTATTTGCGCCCGTAACTGTGCATGACGAGATTGATGCCTTCGGTGGCGCCACGCACAAAGATGCATTCGCGAACGTCGCGCGCGTTGATGAAACGCTTCACCTTCTCACGCGCGCCTTCGTAGGCCGTAGTCGCTTTCTGGCTGAGGTAATGAACGCCGCGATGAATGTTGGAGTGTTCCTGTTCGATGTAAGTGCTGCCGCGATCGATGACGACTTGAGGGACTTGAGACGAAGCCGAATTGTCCAGATAGATCAGCGGCTTGCCGTTGACGGTCTGTTGCAACACCGGGAAGTCAGCGCGAATGCGTTCGACATCCCACACGTCTGAAACAACGGGTTCCAGCGTCGATAATGTTCCACTACTCACAGTGCTAAACTCCTCGTAACTCTTTGGAGTGCGCCACCTTGGTGGCGCTTTGGTACAAAAGCGGCGACAAGTCGCCGCACTCCAAGGTGGTGCCTAAGTCTCCAAGTTCGTGTGCAACTGCCGCAGCACAGTCTCGTCGAGTTGCGATCTGATCGAATCAATCTTGATCTTCGCGATTACTTCTTCGGCAAATCCGTAAGTAAGTAATTTTCGACCGAGTTCAGGATCGATGCCGCGCGTCTCCAGATAAAACAATTCTTCCGGATCGATCTGGCCCACCGCCGCGCCGTGTGCGCACTTCACATCGTCGGCAAAAATCTCCAACTGCGGTTTCGTATCGACACGCGCCTTGTCCGACAGCAACAAGTTCTTATTCGTCTGCATCGCGTCAGTTTTCTGCGCGCCTTCACGGACAAAGATTTTGCCGTTGAAAACTGCGCGGCCGTTGTCGTCGAGAATTCCTTTGTACAACTGGTGACTGCTGCAATGCGGCTGCTTGTGGTCGATAACCGAGTGTGTATCGGTATGCTGATCTGCTCCCACGATGTAAAGACCATCAACTGAAGTCTCTGCACCTTCGTGATCCATGACCACTGAAATATCGTGACGCGAGAGTCGTGCACCAAGATTTACCGAGATAGTATCGTAACGGCTCGAGCGGCCAAGCTCTGCTGAAGTTGTAGAGACGTGAAAAGCGTTATTGCTCTCGCGCTGCAGGCGATAATGCTCTAGCTTTGCACCGTCCTTGAGCACAATCTCAGCGATTGCGTTCGTAAAGTATTTTCCATCGCCGGCAGACGAATAACTTTCAATCAACGTCGCGGAACTGTTCTCCTCCGCGACCACCAACAGTCTCGGAAAACTCGCACTGTTCTCGGCGTCTGCCAGAAACGTGACTTGCAACGGCCTGGCTAGCTGCACGTTCTTCGGAATCCAGACAAACACACCTGATTGCAAAAAAGCCGTGTTCAATGCCGTCAAGCCGTTATTGTGATAGCCGGCATTGCGCGCCAGGTACTTGCGCACGATTTTGTTGTACCGGGCATCACCAGCAGCGCTGAACAGATCGATCGCTACAACCTCTTCGAGCCCGGTCCTGACCGATAAATCTTCGCGCAAAAAACCATTCACCACGACGAGATGTGCAGCGGCGGTTTCCGGATATGCAAACCGCGTCACGTCGCTGATCGCAATCTCACCGCCATTAATCGCCGGTGAAAAACGCTCTTTCGCAAGCGAGGTGAGATTCGTATATTTCCACTCTTCGTCTGTTACTGGAGGAAACCCTAGCTGCTCGAAACGATCCATCGCGCTGCTGCGAACGAGCTCCAGCCACGCGACCGTTGGCGACAACTCGCGGACAGTGCGAAACGCCGTCTGATAACTGTTTTCTGACTTAACGAGTTCAGTAACCATTCTTAATTCGCCGGCGCGCCCGCTCCCTTTCCGTTTTGATCTGCCGTCTTGATCCAATCGTAACCCTTTGATTCGAGCTCAAGCGCCAACTCTTTGCCGCCTTCGCGAACGATTACTCCGTTCGACAGCACGTGCACGAAATCTGGAACGATGTAGTTCAGAAGTCTTTGGTAGTGTGTGACGACGATGATCGCGTTGTCTGGTGTGAGCAGTTGATTCACACCACCTGCAACCACGCGCAGCGCATCAATGTCCAAACCGGAATCTGTTTCGTCCAGTATGGCAAGCTTCGGCTCAAGCACCGCCATCTGGAGAATCTCATTGCGTTTCTTTTCGCCGCCCGAGAAACCTTCGTTGACGGAACGAGTCATGAAGCTCGCATCCATCTCGACGACCTTCGCGCGCTCTTTCAAGTAATCCTTGAATTCGAGTGGATCGAGTTCCTCTTCACCGAGGTGCTTTCGTTTCTCGTTGTAAGCCAGACGCAGAAACTGCGCATTCGAAACACCAGGCACTTCGATCGGATACTGAAACGCCATGAACACGCCTTCGCGCGCGCGCTCGTCGGGCGCCATCTCGAGCAGATTACGGCCCTCGTAGAGAATCTCACCGCTGATGACTTCGTATTGTGGATGTCCGGCGAGGACCTTCGCGAGAGTAGATTTACCGGAACCGTTTGGTCCCATGATGGCGTGAATCTCGCCCTTATTGACTGTTAGGTTGATGCCTTTGAGAATTTCTTTTCCATCAATCCCTGCGTGCAAATTCTTGATTTCTAACATTCGTCTGATCCGTTTTAATCCTGTTCAATGAATCCGCGTAGATCCGTGTTACCCTACGCTACCTTCCAATTTGAGACCCAATAATTTTGTAGCTTCCACTGCAAACTCCATCGGCAACTGCAAAAACACATCTTTGCAGAAACCATTGATGATCAGCGACACCGCGTCTTCCTGAGAAATGCCGCGCTGCTGCAAGTAGAAGAGCTGCTCTTCACTTATCTTCGATGTCGAAGCCTCGTGCTCTACGCTCGATGTGTTGTTCATCACTTCGATGTACGGAAAAGTGTTTGCACCGCAGCTTGAGCCAATCAGCATCGAGTCACACTGGGTGTAGTTGCGCGCGCCCTCGGCTTTCGGCATCACTTTCACGAGTCCACGATAACTGTTGTTCGACTTACCCGCTGCGATACCCTTCGAGATGATTGTCGAGCGCGTGTTTTTGCCGAGATGAATCATCTTCGTGCCGGTGTCGGCCTGCTGTGCGTGATTCGTTAGCGCTACCGAGTAAAACTCTCCGATGGAGTTGTCACCCTGCAGAATGCAGGATGGATACTTCCACGTGATTGCCGACCCGGTCTCGACCTGAGTCCAGGAGATCTTCGAGTTTTTACCGGCGCACTTGCCTCGCTTGGTGACGAAGTTATAAATACCGCCGCGTCCTTCTTCATCACCGGCGTACCAGTTTTGGACCGTCGAGTATTTGATCTGCGCGTCGTCGAGCGCGATAAGCTCAACTACTGCGGCATGAAGCTGGTTCTTATCAAACTTCGGCGCTGTACATCCTTCGAGATATGAAACGTACGAACCTTCTTCAGCAACGATCAGTGTGCGCTCAAACTGTCCCGACTCCGAGTTGTTGATACGGAAGTACGTTGACAACTCCATCGGACAGTGAACGCCCTTCGGAATGAAGCAGAAACTTCCATCCGAGAAGACCGCGCTATTCAACGCCGCGAAGAAGTTGTCGTTAGTCGGCACTACCGAACCGAGATACTTCTTTACCAATTCCGGGTAATCTCGGATCGCTTCGGTAAATGAACAGAAGATTACGCCGTGCTTCTTCAGCTTCTCTTTGTAAGTCGTGGCTACCGAGACTGAATCGAAAACAGCATCGACAGCGACTCCGGCCAGTTGTTTCTGTTCCGTCAACGGAATGCCGAGCTTCTCAAACGTGCGCAGCAGTTCCGGATCGACTTCATCAAGACTCGCCTTCGTCGCTTTCTGTTTCGGCGCGCTGTAATAGATGACGTCCTGGTAATCGATTTCGGGATATTTGAGGTTGGGCCAGTGCTTCGGCTCCTTCATCGTCAACCAGTGACGATAAGCCTTCAGACGAAACTCCAGCATCCACTCCGGCTCGTTCTTCTTCTCAACGATCAGACGAACCGTGTCTTCGCTTAAGCCGCGCGGAATTACATCCGACTCGATATCGGTTACGAAGCCGTATTTGTATTCCTGTTTACTTAAAAGTTCTGCTGTACTCATTAGTCCTTCTAAACCCGATTATCCTTCCGACTGATACCCTGAATCTGGTGCAGAGCGGCGTCGACGTTCGCCTCGGTTCCGAGCAACTGCGAGAGCGTGATGTCCGCGAGTGCGTTGTCGACAATCTGGTGCAACTCGACGATCACCGGACGAATGCCACAGTCACCGGTATGAACACAAGCGTCCAAAACACCTGCGTAGCTCTTGCAATGAGATTCGGCCGGTTCCCCTTCGAGAACGCGTATCACCTGGTTCAAACGAATCTCGGAAGCAGGCAGGGCTAGCGCGTAGCCACCCTTGGTACCGCGGGTTGATTGTACGAGGCCGGCTTTGCTCAAAATCCACATCAGTTTGCCGGCATTCGCGGTTGAAATCCCCTCGAGACGGCCAAGCTGCGAGAGCGTCAGCGATTCACCCATCGTTTCCGCACGGGCTAGCTGCAGCAGACATCGCAGGCCATATTCTTCTTGAGCTGAGATCTTCATTGCACGTCTAAACTATTAATCTCAGGCATCTTAAGCTATACCTTACTTTTAAGTCAAGATTAGCCACAAAGGGTACAAAATGCACATAAAGCACAAAAGGGCCTTCATTTGTGCCTTTTGTGCTTTTGTGGCTAAAGCTTAAATTCGAAATCGAGATAGCCGACTATTCGAACGGGTTTGCCGTTGAAGGTTGAGGGCGGGAATATCCAATTCCTGGCAGCGGCCTCAGCGGCCGCCCGGAGCATTGTCGGACCTTCGGAGTTAGTGACCCAGATTTTTCCGTTCTCATCCACAATCGCAAAAACTCGAACGGTTCCGGTCACGTTGTGGCCCTTGGCGGCCGACGGGTACGCCGGAGTGACGCGCTTAGTTTCACGCCCACTCAACGAGCCGGCGCTAACAAGTTGTGGCTCCGCACCCGTCGTGGGAGTAGGCGCGACGGCTACCTCAGGAGAAGGCTGAGGCGTTGCGGCCGGCTTGGTCGCAAACGGATTGGGAATTCTGTTAGTGACGGCATCGAGTGCCTGCGATCTTCCAAGCGACGGCGCCTGCATCGAGGCCATCTTCTCTCTCGCGCTCAGGTATTCCGTCTGCCATCTCACGCGCTCATCGTCATTTTTCGCCAACGACAATCGAATGCCAAGCACATCTTCGAGGAGCGCGAACGATTCGTAAGCTCGACCCTGTTCCTTTGAGATCGCCTGCGCCTGCGCGATCACCCTTTCGAGCAATCCACGAACTCGTTCCAGATCCGTGTTCGCTTCAGTGGGAAGGCCATCATCACTTGGATTAATGCCATAGCTACGATAACGAGCGAGATGCGAGCGAATACCGTTGACCGTCTGGCCTGCTGCCGCAAAGTAAGTGCGAATCGATTCGTCTTTTTGAGCAGCGCGAGCCTGGAATGCTTCATCCAGCAGCGCCTGCGAACGCCCGTAGTTCCCTTCTTCAAGGTAAATACCGAGAAGCATGAGGGTGGCAACGTTGCGCAGTGTCACGTCGTTGCCGGAAGCGCGTATGTTTTCCAACTCGGCGGCAGCCGCCGGAAGCTGGTGCACTGCCGCGAGCGCACGAGCCCGTTCAATCCGTTGATAAGCGGGATTCGCTGACGCGTCTTCAGCAGAGCCAGTCGACTGGCCCACCGCGAAGGCGGCTGTAATTAGAACTAGAACTGTCGGGAGGATTCCATTTATGTAGGGGCGTAAAAAAAGAAAAGACCTCAAATTGCTGACTCCTGGGAAAATACAAAAGCGAGCCTAATGCTCGCTTTAGAGTTGGTATCAATTTGACGGAACCCATTATGTACGGAACAGGCCACTGAAGCAAGAGGGGACACTTACTGAGAGGCTCAGATTACAAAGAGAGTGTTAGAATGCGACTATGAGTTCTTTGCCAGCAAATGATCTGATTGCAACGGGAATCGAGGACTTGCAGAGTAGTCTTGAGTCAATTCCCGCATTGCTCGTTGCGATTGGCGCGCCAAAACTTCGCAGTCTCGGGCTCAAGGTACCTGAGAACTTGCCCTCCAATCCTGAGCATCGCCTTTACGACCTTCTATCTGCTTCCGAACCGGACTCGGCCCACTCCAGATACAACGCATTGATCAGGAAGCTTGTGAGCTTCGAGCGAGCATTTTCATGCGTGAGAAAGTAAGTGCAGAGGCGATTGATCGGTTCATGAAGGCACTTGGTCGTGCCGGTAAAACCAGTGCTCACATCTACTTTGTCGGTGGCGTAAGTGCGGTGCTACTCGGTTGGCGAGAAACCACGATCGACATTGATTTGAAAATGGTGCCGGAAGCAAATGAGATTCTTAAAGCGTTACCAGATCTTAAAGAACGTCTTCATGTAAATGTTGAGCTCGCTTCACCAGATGATTTTATTCCGGCCCTACCGGGCTGGGAGGAACGTAGCCCTTTTATTGGGCGTGAACGAGCGATTGATTTTTTCCACTATGATTTTTACGCACAAGCGCTCGCAAAGATCGAGCGCGGCCACACCACCGACTTACTAGATGTGCGGCAAATGATCGATCGTAAACTAGTAGAACCAACTCGGTTGCTTGAATTCTTTAGACAAATCGAGGATCGGCTGTATCAGTATCCAGCGATCGATGCGAAGTCGTTTCGTTTGGCTGTCATGAAATGCGTAACAAAGTTGAATAAGCCTTAAGCCCGTTCTCATGGCAAGTGAACTTCAACCAAGCCTGCCGGCCTCGCTACTCGACGGGTCTCACAGATCCAAGAACTCGTTGAGCGCCCAGTACAGTTCTCAGTGTTCTGAATGGGATTCTACCTCGTGATGTGCTTCAACTAGTATTTTGCAATCTTGATTGTCCACACCAGAAAACAACCCGATATTCAGGCGTTTATAGCTACTTGGTGTAAAGGTCATTGGCAGGTTCGACGCTGTATCAGCCCAAGCGACTGCTCCATGTGGGTATCTAAAAACCTGCGGTAGTACTTTTTCAAAGAACCCCACTTGTGCGTTCTGTCCGATCAAGTCGAGCCAGTCATGGAAAAGCCATCGTCTCTTGTGATCTATCACACCAACTTGAATATCTCGATTGCGAAGTGCTCCCAGCTTATCAAGAGCAATGCTCAGTTTTGGTGCCAGTTCTGTGTAACGCTCCGCAACTGTCATCTTTTGGAGTTCTTCCTCTACCGCAAAAAGAATTGTTGTAGCGCGACTTAACAGTTCTGGCCAGGGAAAAGTAGCCAGATCTAGATCCAAACTTCTTCCAATGCGCTCTGGCTTTCCGATCTTCTGTTGGATTTCAGATATGAGTTGAGTTTGAAAACCTCTGTCGTTCAGTGCCTTTGGGTCTGAAACTACCATTCTCTTAACTAGAGAATAACGGCGTTCAGTATCATCTATAGTCCGGCGAATAACATCGGCAAGCTTCCCAATATCGTGGCGCAAGGTTGTTGGTTTTAAGTAATGAGAATAAGAAAACGTATACTGCTGATTGAGGTCAAAAACGTAGTCGTCTAAATCATCTTTAATCAAAACATAGGGTTTATCTGCCCGTAGAGCCCATCCCAACTCTAGAAAAACGTTAGCGTTATGACTTGATAAATCGCATAGAATTAAATCGGCCTCTTCAAGCTTCTCAAGAATTCCTTGAACTATTAACCTTGATCCCGGATCAGCGTCATCCCTCTCAGCCAACATACCAGCCTTTTGAACACTCGGAACAATGAGACCTTCATAGACTTCAGTCCAATGATTAGTGTCCGTATACTTTGCCTGGTCTATCTCTCTGACCGTGAATGGCATGAGTACAAAGCATCTCTTAGGACGCTTGCCCGGCATATACAGTCTCCTCTCATATACGGCTTAGTGCCGATGCACCATGAAGCATTCTTCATATGTGACCAAATAATCGATAAAGACCCTATCCAATTACTAACGGCTTCCAAGAACCTTGAGGAAGGCGGAATAAAGAGCTGGCTAGAGCTAATCCTTCGAGTGCATTTTATGGCGCACCATGACGAAGTTCAAAGCAACTGCGCAAGTTGTCAGGGCCATTAATAAGTCTGACGAGTTTAGGGCCCATCATCGCGCACCGGACGTGCCGAGGCTCTTGATGATCTTGTCGCGGAAGGCGCGGGCGGCGGTTTTTATGGCCGTTTCGTTGAGGGTTAGGAGGCGACGATTACGCATCACGATGCGACCGTTGATGATGACGCTCTCGACGTCCGCGGCTTTGGTGGCGTAGACGAGATCGGAATAGACGTTGTAGAGCGGGATTTGGTTGAGCGTGTCGCGGTCGATAACCAGCACATCGGCACGCTTCCCAGTCTCGAGCGAGCCGATTTCCTTCTCAAGGTGCAACGCCTCTGCGCCGCGAATCGTGGCGAGCTCAAATGCTTGCTGCGCAGATATCACCTTCGGATCACCACTGAACACTTTGTGCAACTTCGCCACCGTGTCCATCTCTTCCCACATGTTCAGGTCGTTGTTCGACGCCGCTCCGTCCGTTCCCAATCCCACCAACAACTTTTCCGTCAACATTTGCGGAACAGGTGCGACACCCGAAGCGAGCTTCATGTTCGACTGCGGATTGTGAACGACACCAACACCGCGACGCTTCAGGATCGCGATGTCAGTTCCCTGCGGCCAAACCATGTGCGCTGCAATCACACGCTCGTTCAGAAACCCGATTCGTTCGAGATACGCAACAGGGCTCGCACCCTTCGCTTTAACACTGTCATCAACTTCACGCTTCGTCTCCGAAATGTGAGTGACCATCGGCGCACCAGTGCGATCTGAAAAAGCCCGCACGGCTTTGAGATGTTCCTCAGAAACGGTGTACGGTGCGTGCGGCGCGATCGCCGCTATGATCAGTTCGTGGCCTTTCCAACGAGCAACAAACTTCTCAACGTAAGCCATGCCTTCGGCGTTGGTCTTATTGTCGGCGACGGGAAAGTCGATGATTGTTTCTCCGAGCACGCCGCGAACGCCGGCCTTTGCGGTTTCGTCCGCTATCGCGTCTTCGAAGTAATACATATCGCAGTAGGTTGTTGTCCCACCGCGAATCATCTCCGCGAGACCCAGTCGCGTGCCGACGCGAACAAACTCTTCCGTAACGTTTTTGGCTTCAGCCGGAAAGATATACTTCGTTAGCCATTCCTGAAGGTCGAGATCGTCAGCAAGACCGCGAAACAGGACCATCGGAATGTGTGTGTGACCGTTGATCAGACCAGGCGTGATGACTTTGCCCGCCGCGCTGATTCGCTGGCGCGACGTGTATTTACTTTCGATATCCGCACGCGGACCGATCGCTACAATCCGTCCTTTCGAAACCGCAATCCCGCCATCGTCGATAATGCGGCGAGTTTGGTCCATCGTAACGATCGTGCCACCGAGGACGAGCAGATCGACCGGCTCCCTGCGAGTCTGAGCCTGGGTGATATTTGAAAGCGTGGTCATCACGATTAGTGAAACGCTGATAAACGCGGATAGATACGGATTCATTTGTTTTTCAAAAAGCGGGCATCAAAGGCGCGGGGCAGCAAATCGGCAATGTGAAATTCTTCCCGTTTACCTTCGAGATTCGCAAACACGATCGTCGCACCTCTTGCAAACTCCCAAATGATCTGCCGACATGTTCCGCACGGCGGCGTCAGAGTTTCTGTGTCAGCAACTACCGCGAGCGCCGTAAAGTTGCGTTCACCTTCGGACAACGCTTTCCAGATTGCGACTCGTTCGGCGCAAACGGTCAGACCATAACTCGCGCTCTCGACGTTGCACCCGGTATAGACTTTCCCACTTTCGGTTCTGACCGCAGCACCGACAAGAAAATTTGAAAACGGCGCGACGGATTGCAGTCGCGCACTCTTCGCCGCCTCAATCAACGGCTCTAAATCTTCGCTCAAAGTTGACCTCCCACAGTTGATAAAACACTGGCCAGCCTCTCGCGAATTTTTCCACTCAACAAGTCGATACTTACGAGATTATGACCACCCTCGGGAATGATTACGTCTGCATGACGTTTCGACGGCTCGACAAACTGCATGTGCATGGGCCTGACGGTTCCCAGGTATTGTTCGATAACGGATTCGACAGTGCGGCCGCGCTCGGCGACATCGCGCCGCAAGCGGCGAATGAAGCGAATGTCGTCAGGCGTGTCGACAAACACCTTAATATCCATCTGCTCCAGCAACCGCGGATCGACAAAGATCAGGATCCCTTCAACAATGACGATCGGTTTCGATTCCACTGAACGCGTTTCATTCAAACGCGAGTTCGTTTTGAAGTCGTAAAGTGGCAACTCGATCGCTTCGCCGGATTTCAAACGTCGCACGTGATTGACGAGTAATTCATTGTCGAGCGCATCCGGATGATCGAAGTTTGCGAGGCCACGGTAATCGAGCGGCAGATCGGTGAGGTTGCGGTAGTAAGAATCTTGCTGGATGAAAACTACTTCGCTGGCGCTAACCGATTCGAGGATGCGATTTGCAACTGTGGTCTTTCCCGATCCTGTGCCACCCGAAATACCAATTATCATGCTCACAAATTGACCCTTCGATTGATCGCGCTGATCACTCTTCGTAGCAACTCGGTAAACGTTTCACGAACACGATCGCCCGCCGCCATCACGTCGTCGTGGTTTATCGGATCATCACCTATACCTGCTGCCATGTTCGTGATGCATGAGATGCCGAGTACTTCGAGACCCATATGACGCGCCACTATCGCCTCCGGCACCGTACTCATCCCCACCGCAGCAGCACCAAGATTTCGTAACAGGTGAATCTCCGCAGGCGTTTCATAACTTGGACCAGCCAGTCCGCCATAAATTCCGCGCCGCACTTCTACCCCAATTGCTTTCGCTTCATCGATTACGAGTTCCTGCAACTCTGGTGAGTAAACGGCTGACATATCCGGAAAGCGTGGTCCAAATCGCTCATCGTTTGGCCCACGCAGGGGATTGACTCCCATCAAGTTGAGATGATCGCTGATCACCATCAACGCTCCCTCGGTCAATTCCACATTTATCCCACCGGACGCATTGGTTAACACCACAGTCTTGATACCGAGCAAACCAAACGTACGGATCGGAAATGTGACTTCTTCGAGTGAATAACCTTCGTAGTAGTGCAAACGGCCCTGCATCGCGAGCACTGGAATTCCTTCGATCTGGCCGATTACCAACCGACCAGCGTGACCTTGCGCCGTCGAAGGCACAAAACCTGGTATTTCGGCATACGGAATACCTACCGCATCTTCAAAGTCGTCAGCGAAACCACCGAGACCACTGCCAAGCACAATTGCGATGCGCGGCTCAACAGTTGTTCGCGCTCTGATGATCCTCGCAGCGTGCTCGGCGCGTTCGTAAGTACTTGTGCTTGCCATTCGCTCAACCATTTCCCCACCCTCGTCTATTTCTCTTTCTCATAGGGGATACCAAGGGCACGCGGTGGTCGGGACGATCCAATAAAGCCCGCAAGCACCACAATGGTCAAGACGTAAGGGACCATTTGAATAAATTGGACGGGAATATCTTCGCCGGAAGGTAGCTTAACTACTCCCTGCATATAATTTGAAACCGCTTCGGTAAATCCAAACAAAAGACATGCGAGCAACGTCGGAACCGGGCGCCACTTTCCAAAAATTAATGCCGCCAGCGCGATGAAACCGCGACCGGCCGTCATGTTTCGTGTAAACAACGACGACTGCCCAATCGAGAGATATGCACCGCCGATTCCGGCCAGAACACCAGCGATCAGCACACCCGAATACCTGATTTTACTCACACTGACACCGGCGGCGTCCGCAGCCTCAGGATTCTCTCCAACGGATCTCAGTCGCAAACCAAACGGCGTGTTGTAAAGGACGTACCAGATGACTGCGACGAGCACGCCAATTGCGATTGCAATGACGATTGGTGACTGTGGCAGCAGGTGGTCCTTCGGAATCTGTGGTGTGGAGCCCGACGAAAGAAAGAAAGCGCCACTCAGAAATCCCGGCATGCCAATCATCAGAATGTTGATTGCAGCACCACTCACGACCTGATCGGCTTTGAACTTGATACAACTCACCGCGTAGATGGCGGCGATCAGCAATCCCGCCAACATGCCTGCCAGTAATCCTACCCACGGGCTCGCAGTGCCCAGTCCGAGTCTTTTATCAGCGGCGTACGTGACCGCGGCTGCCGTAAATGCTCCGGCGAGCATCTTGCCCTCGAGGGCGATATTGATGACTCCCGAACGCTCGGAAAACAGACCACCAAGCGCAGCAAGTACAAGCGGAGTGGCAAGCCGGATTGTGGAAGCGATGACGATGGGTAAAAAAATCAAGAAATCTTGCATGAGTTTACGCTCGCAAACGTTCGCTCGACGTTCTTCTTCGTAAGAGCCATTTAAAGAATGCCTCAGCCGCAACGAAAAGAATGATGACGCCCTGCAACACCTGCACGATATCTTTTGTCACGTTCTGAGAAAATCCGTCGACGTAAATTCCGCCGTGCTGCAAAGCAGCAAATAACAGAGCAGCCAGGATCACACCCACCGGATGGTTGCGACCGAGAAGAGCGACGGCGATTCCGGTATAGCCGTAGTTGTCAGAGAAACCATCGTAATAAAGATGACGATGGCCTAACACCTCATTGATTCCGACCATACCCGCAAGTGCACCTGAAACAGCCATCGCCAGGATGATCTGTTTGCGAATTGAAATGCCGCCATATTCTGCCGCGAATGGATTGCTACCTGTCGCGCGAATTTCGTATCCCCATTTCGTGCGCCACAAAAACAGGTAGACCAGCAGACAGCAGAGTAACGCGAGGATGAACGCAACATTCAACGGAATGCGTTCCGGAAATCCGGGGATGAATTTGCCCAGGTGAGGAATGTGTGCCCCTTGACCGATCGGTGACGTCTGCAAGATCGGATCGCCCGGAACTTTGTAGTGATACTGGGTGAAGTAACTGACGAGCGCGAGCGCGATGAAGTTCAACATGATCGTGTTGATTACTTCATGCGAGCCGAACTTTGCTTTCAACACACCGGGAATGGCACCCCAGAACGCGCCGATTAGTATCGCCGCCAGGCTGCAAAACGGAATCAGCAACCACGGTGTAAGATTCGCGAATTTGATTCCCACCCACGCTGTCGCAAACGCGGCGATATAGAGTTGTCCCTCGGCGCCGATATTAAAAAGACCGCAACGAAATCCGACGAGAACCGCGAGACCCGTGAAAATCAGTGGGGTGGCGTGAAAGAGCGTGTAACCAATACCGTCGGGCCATGAGAGTGCGCTACCGAGCAGCAAGCGATACGCATCGATGGGGTTGTCGCCTACCACCAAAATGAGTATGGCGCCCACGATGAACGCAGCAATCACCGCGATTAGAGGAAACAGAAGGTCACGCGCGAGTTTGGTCATTTTTGTACTTGGTACTTGGTGATTTGTGCTTTGTATTTTGTTCGTGCGGCTTATAACCCCCACAAAGAACAAAGCTCAAAGATCTAATGACCTCTGGTCATCAACAACCCGATCTCCTCCAACGTCGCCACTTTGGGATCTACTTCGCCGGCGATCCGCCCGTCATGAATGATCAACAAACGATCGGACAAACTCGTCACTTCCTCGAGCTCGGCAGAGACGAGCAGGATGGCGCACCCATTGTCACGCAAACCTACAAGCTGCCGGTGAATAAACTCGATCGCGCCGATGTCGACACCGCGCGTCGGCTGCGACACGAGTAACAGCTTTGGGTCAACGCGATACTCACGACCGATGATCAGCTTCTGCTGATTACCGCCGGAAAGCGCTCGGGCCGGAAGTGCTGCGTTTGGTGGACGTACGTCAAAGTTTTGAATGATCTCAGCAGCACGTCGCTGAACGGCGTTCTCGTCGATAAAGACTTCGCCGGCCAGCGCTGCAATCGGTGGACGATAGTGCACACCGAGAATCGAATTTTCAGCGAGAGTGAAGTCGAGTAACAGTCCACGTCGATGACGGTCTTCAGGTATGTGCGCGATACCAAGTTCACGCCTGTTTCGCGCGCCCAACATCTTGAGATCGTGGCCCTCGAAGTTCATCACACCTGTGATGCGTGCGGGTTCAACCAGCCCTGCGAGCGCTTCGATCAGTTCCGTTTGTCCGTTGCCTTCGACGCCGGCGATGCCGACGATTTCTCCACTGCAAACGTCAAAGGAAACTTCGTTGACGCGCTTCGCTCCCAAACGGTCAGTCACTGAAAGATTTTTGACTTCGAGTTGCGCCTTACCAACTTTCGGATCAGACTTCTCAACGCGCAACAGAACCTCGCGGCCAACCATCAAGCGCGCGAGTTCAGCAGCATTCGTGTCTTTTGTCTGCACACGGCCCACGACTTTGCCGTCGCGCATCACGGTAACTTCATCGGAGATTGCGAGCACTTCTGAGAGCTTATGAGTGATGATGATTACGGTTTTGCCTTGTTCGCGCATGCGCCGCAGGATCACAAAGAACTCTTCAACTTCCAACGGCGTCAACACTGCCGTTGGTTCGTCGAGGATCAACAATCGCGCGTGTCGATAAAGTGCTTTTAGCAACTCAACACGTTGCTGTTGGCCCACCGATAAATGTTCGATTGGCTCGTTTGGATTTACGGCGAGTTTGAACTCTTCGGATAACTGCCTGATTTGTGCCGCCGCACTCTTGAGGTCGAGAGCGAGATTTGTCCCTGGCTCAGCGCCGAGCACGATGTTCTCGGCAACAGTCATCGTCTCAACCAGCATGAAGTGCTGGTGGACCATACCGATACCCAGCGCGATCGCATCGTGGGGCGACTTGATCTCCCGCACCTTACCATCGACGACGATTTCACCACTATCGGCGGTGTAGAAGCCGTAGGCGATCCGCATCGCCGTAGACTTCCCGGCGCCGTTTTCACCTACGATGGCATGGATTGTTCCCGGCTTGACGACGATATCGACATGATCGTTAGCGAGAACGTCGCCAAAGCGTTTTGTTATCTGTCGGAGTTCAAGCATTCAGCCACTAAGAGGCACAAAAAGCACAATTGAATTAGGAACCTATTGCGTCCGTGACCTTAATCTCGCCGGCGATAATTTTTCTCTTGGCTGTTTCGGCTTCCTGTATTGCTTCCGGAGAAACGAGATCTTTATTGTTCTCGTCCATCGCGTAACCGACGCCGTCTTTGTCCAAGCCAAAAGTGTGGATCCCGGCTGAGAAGCGATGATTTACAACGTCGTTGACGATGTCGTAGACAGCGTTATCGACGCGCTTCACCATACTCGTTAGTACAAGGCCCGGCTTGACCATGTTTTGGTTCGAATCAACGCCGATGACGAAATGCGTAGCGCGTCCGTTTTGTTTTCCCTGTTGCTCTACAGCGTCAAAGGCTCCGAGACCGGAGTTGCCGGCAGCGGTGAAGATCACATCCGCGCCTTTACCGATCTGCGCGAGCGAGAGTTCTTTACCTTTGCCCGGATTGTTCCACGCAGAGTCAGTGACGCCGACGTAGTTGTCGATCACACGAATGTTGGGATTCACCGACTTCGCGCCTTCTTCATAGCCCTTGGCGAAACGATGAATCAGACCGATGTCCATGCCCCCGAGAAAACCGATCGTGCCTGTGCGCGAAGCTTTCGCAGCGAGAATACCGACCAGATATGAGCCTTCGTGTTCTTTGAAAACCAGGGAGGCAACATTCGGAAGTTTACTCTCCCCGTCGATGATGGCGAACTGAATGTTGGGATAATCTTTGGCAACTTGCTCCATGATTGGCGCCTGGGCAAAGCCGACGCCGATGATGAGATCATAGTTGCGCTCAGCAAACGCACGCATCGCCGGTTCGATCGCGTTTGGAGTCCCGGGTTCAATATCGCGCACGACGATCGGAAGATCCCTCGCGGCCCGCTGCACGCCTTCCCAGGCAGCGGCATTGAAAGATCGATCGTCCTTTCCGCCGATATCGAAAACGATTCCGACTTTGATCTTCGACTTATCTTCAGCCGCCGAACTTCCGTCACAGGCTGAGAGCGCCAATGGCATTAGAGCGATCAAAATCACCAGCCAGTGGTTTCGCGCAAAGGCGAAAAGGCGCGAGCAATTCTTTACTTTCATTCGTTGATAATTTCCTTAACCAGCTTCGGCCGTTCCGCGATCGGCTGATCTCCGATGTGATAAGAAGCCTGTATGCGACGGGCAGCCTCCGCTGCTGCTGTAGGATCGGCGCAGTAGACGATTCCAATCGCCTCACCGGCGCGAACCTGATCACCCAATTTCAACTCCGAAGTAAAACCAACCGTGGGATCTACTGTGTCTTCGATGCGCACGCGCCCACCGCCGATTGCCGCGATTGCGTGCCCGACCTCCGAGGTGTCGATCGTTGTGATGAAGCCAGAGCCCGGGGATTCTACCTTAACGGTTTCCTTGACCAAAGGCAGAAACTCACCGGGCGCGTCGCAAACACGAGGATCCCCGCCCTGCGCCTCGATATTGCCACGTAGACATTCCAGCGCTTTACCGGAATGAAGTACGCCATCCAAACGCTTGTGTGCCGCTTCGATTGTCTTGTCGACGTTGGCCAGCACCAGCATGTGAGCGCAAAGCTCGAGCGACAAATCGAGGGTGGGTCGGGCTGCGTCGTTTGCTTCACCGCGGAGGATCTTGATGCATTCTTCAACCTCGAGCGAGTTTCCGACTGCCCCACCTAGCGGCTGGTTCATGTCAGTCAACAATGCACGGGTTTTAATGCCACAGGAATTTCCGGTGCTCACGAGTGCATGGGCCAATTCCCTCGCCCTCGCTTCTTCGCGCATGAAAGCGCCGTTACCAACCTTCACGTCGATGATCATCGCGTCGAGGCCGGCGGCGCCTTTCTTGGAAATGATCGATGCGACGATCAACGGAATGGCTTCGACTGTCGCGGTGGCGTCGCGCAGTGCGTACATCTTCTTGTCGGCAGGAGCGAGCTCAGCCGTCTGTCCGGCCATCGCGTAACCGACTTTATCCAATACCTGCTTGAACTCGGTTGCACTGAGAGCGACTCGATATCCGGGAATCGACTCGAGCTTATCGAGCGTGCCGCCGGTATGGCCCAACCCGCGTCCGGAGATCATCGGCACACAGACACCACACGCAGCGACGAGTGGCGCGATGATGATCGAAGTCTTATCTCCGACGCCGCCGGTCGAATGCTTGTCTGCTTTAGGTTTCGGAATGTCTGAGAAATCGAGAATGTTGCCGGAGTTGAGCATGGCTTCGGTCAGCGCCTGCTGCTCCGTCTGGTCCATGCCATTGAGGTAGATGGCCATAAGGAGCGCGCTGACCTGATAGTCGGCAATGCGGCCGCTGGTTACGCCTGCGATGAAGAATTCGATCTCTTCACGCGATAGATTCAGCCCGTCTCGCTTTTTCCTGATGACGTCCTGTGGTCTCAAGCTGCTTTTTTCCTTAGTTGCTCTCCATAAGCACAGCGGCTTGAGCGGTCACAGCTAACCCCTGCCCCACCGCATCGACTCCCTCACCCGTCTTCGCCTTTACGCTGACACACGCTGCATCAATTCCCAAAACGCCGGCGATATTCTCACGCATGGTGTCGACGTAAATTCTGAGTTTTGGCTTTTCGAGCAAGATTGTCGAGTCAACATTCACCACGTGGAGACTGCGTTCACGTGCCAACCACATTACACGCGATAGCAATTCAAGACTACTTGCTCCACTCCACTGTGGATCCTTATCCGGAAAATGAACACCGATATCACCTTCGCAGAGTGCGCCGAGAATAGCATCTGCGATGGCGTGTGTAAGTGCGTCGGCATCTGAATGACCTTCGGCGCCACGGTCCGAAGCGATGTGCACACCACCAAGGATCAGTTCGCGCCCCTCAACGAGCCGATGCGTGTCAGTCCCTATTCCGATCCGTATCATCAAAGATTGCCTCGGCAATAGCGAGATCCTCAGCCGTCGTAATCTTAATATTCCTCGGGCTGCCTTCAACAATGCTCACGGGAATGCCTAGCTTCTCCACCAACACGCTCTCATCCGTCAGCGAAGGATCCGTAACATCAGCGGCCTGATATGCCTGTCGCAGCACGTCATAACGAAAACACTGCGGCGTCAAAGCTCGTCGTAATTCGCCTCGATCGAGGGTCTGCACGATTCGCTGATCGTTAATCTGCTTGATCGTGTCCGTCACAGGCGCCACCAGAATCGCAGCGCCATCAGTCTTCGCCGCAGTAACCACTGCATCAATCTCTTCAACGGTCACAAACGGACGAACACCATCGTGCACCGCAACGATCTCAGCGGTCGCCGATCGAATAGCCATCAACCCGCGTTTCACCGACTCGGCTCGTGTCGCACCGCCCGGAACCACACGCGCGACTTTCCGCAATCCGTATTTTCCTGCAGCCGAAACGAAGCCCGCAGACTCTTCCGCGGGCAGGACCACAATCACCTCATGGATATTGCCACACTGCTCGAATATTTTGAGCGTGTGAAAAATTATCGGCGTTCCTGCAAGGAGCAGAAACTGCTTCGGCCGATCGCTCGCCATCCGGGTGCCAGCGCCGGCGGCGGCAATAATCGCGATGTTCATGAAGAGAGTTAGGAATTCGTGACGGCGGAGTTAGCTTTCCGTGATCGGCTCGCTCTCCGAAATGCGCACTGGCGCCGGAGTATTACGCGAATCACGCGCCTGGCGCCGCGAAGCACCGTTGGTACGATGAATATCGCTGTGTCCGCCATTTTCCGCTTCTTCCCAGAGACGGCCGAAGATCATCTTGCCGGCAGTTGTTTGCAACACACTCGTCACTGCGATGTCGGCGTTCTTGCCGATCAACCTGCGTGCGTTATCAACCACCACCATCGTGCCGTCGTCGAGATAGGCCACGCCCTGATTGTATTCCTTGCCTTCCTTCAGGATGAAAACCCTCATCGCCTCGCCTGGGAGCACGACTGGCTTGAGCGCATTTGCCAACTCGTTAATATTGAGCACACTGACTCCGCGTAACTGGGAGACCTTGTTCAAGTTGAAATCATTCGTGACGATCACTGCGTCGAGTTGCTTGCCGAGTTCGATCAGCTTCAGGTCCACCTCACGCACCGAGGGAAAGTCAGTCTCAACTATTTGAATGTCGAGCGAACTGTTGTTCTGAAGCCGGTTTAGCATGTCCAGTCCACGCCGGCCACGCTGGCGTTTGGAAGAGTCAGGCGAGTCCGCTACCTGTTGCAACTCACGAAGGATGAACTGTGGAATGATTAACGAGCCGGTTAGAAATCCTGTTTCGGCGACGTCTGCGATACGACCGTCGATGATTACTGACGTGTCGAGTATCTTCAAATCGCGTCGCGCGACTTTGTCGCTGAAGATTCCGCCGAGTGCTGAAAGATCGAGATAGTCGCCTTTAGCAGCGCCGACCATCAACCCGACATAAGCCATGAAGAACGTCAGGGACAACGTGAGGAAGGTCTTCATCGGCGCTTCAAGTGCGGTCGATTCCTGGCGGCTGATCAGCGATCCAATAAGATATGCGCCGATGATACCCAGGATCGAACCCACGGCAGCGCCAATCAGCGTCTTGAGAGTTGCGCGGCGAATTCGTAGCTCAAAAACAATGATGCAGATGGCAATCAATGCACCTGCCGCCGCCGAAAGCCATGGGTCATCGCGGACGGGTGCCAGCTCGTATCCCGCCGCTACTAAAATTGCCGTAAATATTAGTCGTATTAAGACGACATCGGCACGCATAATAAAGGCATACTACCACGCAAATATCGGGACCGCCACGGCAAACCTTTGCAACTAGACCTTTTCAGCGAGCTACTCAGGTCATTCGAGCTCAAATAAGTTTAGCCGCGATTTCCTATTTATACCGGTAGGTAATCCGCCCGCGGGTCAGGTCGTAGGGCGACATTTCCACACTCACGCGATCGCCAACCAAAATCCGGATACGATTCTTACGCATCTTGCCGGAGATGGCTGCTAAAACCACGTGGTCGCTGTTGTCTAGCTGAACTTTGAAAAAGGCGTTGGGCTGTTTGTCGATGATGGTGCCTTGTGCGGGTATCAGATCTTCTGCTGCCAATCAGTTTCTCCTTGGGGATTTTTTACTGCGCCTGAACGATAACACAGGCATC
>DASTVU010000171.1:0-3108 GCA_035758935.1 Pyrinomonadaceae bacterium
ACACCGGTCGGTTTCTGCATGACTACCTTGCAAGGTCAAACGGTCACCACAAATAACATTCCGCTACGACGGCGCCTGCTCTACTTCGCAATTATCTACGTCGTATTTCTCCTGCTCCTATTGTCAGTTGAACTGATCACACGGGTCGCATTTACTCGCGTCGAGAGTCTTGATCTGTTCGTCAACACACCGCAACAGAAGATGCAGGTTGCAAATCCGCAGCAGTCTGCGATCTTCGAAGGCGATCCGTTGTTGCTCTGGCGTCTGAAACCGAATCTGGACGGGGCTTACTGGGATTTCACAGTTGTCTCAACAAACGCGCAAAGCTTTCGTGCGGATTATCCCATCGGCGCCAAGCCTGTGGGAACATTTCGGATTGTTTGTCTCGGCGACTCGGTGACTTTTGGTTACCGCGTGCCACCTGTCTGGCCTGAAAGACCACGTGATTACAACCCCGAGTGGCAGCCATTCCCGGTGTTACTCGAAAAGGAACTGCGCAAAGCGAATCCGAACCGGAGCATTGAAGTGTTTCCGATGGCAGTGCCGGGCTACACGAGTCATCAGGGTCTCGCGTGGCTCAAACGTGACATTGATTACCTGCAACCGGATGTGGTGATTGCGAGTTTTGGATGGAATGATGTGAGCATAAGCGATCTTCCGGATCGTGAGACGATCGACACGCGCTGGTGGCCCGTGGCGATCCGTTGGCTACTTGATCATAGCCAGGCATTTGCGCATGCAGCCCGGTGGTTACGCTCGCGAAGTGCGCCGCAACAGCGAACTAGCGTTCCGGCAGCACGGGTTTCGCAACTGGAGTATCTCGGCAACTTCGCTGCGATCGTTAAGCTCGCGCAAGAGCACAAAGCACAAGTAATCGTCATCGGTGCTCCGTATCGAGATAGCAAGACGAACCCGCCTGAAGCGCAAATGATGACGCAATATCGGGCCGCGCTGAAAGCGGATATGCAACAGAGCCAAATTCCTTACCTCGAAATTCTCGAACTCACCGAAGCGGCCGGCAGCGTAAACGAAGGATTTTTCGGCGAGTTGATCCATCCTAACCACATGGGCCATCGTTTAATGGCATCCGAGCTTTTGAAACTCATGGCTCAACAACGCCTCCTAAAAGACCTCAACGTTCCTGTTTTCGTACCATAGTGTGGCCACGGATGACACGGATAAAAATCCGGATTCAATCCGTATAATCCGTGGCTCCTGTTTTCCTGTTGTATATTTGTCTGTGGAGGATGTTGATAGATGTCTCTAAGTAAACAGATCGTTTCAGATCTCACAGGCGCGATGAAGGCGCAGGATGCGGCGAGAACATCGACACTGCGCATGGTGAAAGCGGCGATGATGAACCGCCAGATCGAGAAGGGTTCCGAGCTCGACGACGACGATGTCCAGAAGCTTTTACGTTCACTCGTAAAGCAACGGCGCGACTCGATCGAACAGTACGAGAAAGCCGGACGCCAGGAACTCGTCGACAAAGAACAGGCCGAAATCAACGTCATCGAAACCTACCTGCCAAAGGCCGCGACGCAGGAAGAGATCGAACAGGCAGTCGCTGCTGTTATCGCCGAAACCGGCGCCAGTGCAATGAAAGATATGGGCAAAGTCATGAAGGCTGTCCAGGCCGCTTTAGCCGGTAAAAACGCTGATGGACGTTTGGTGAGTGAAGTCGTGAAAGCAAAGCTCGCCGGGGGAGGTTAGGGACCGGCGTCGAAGACCATGAAATTGTCCCATCTATTCACCAAACCGAGTCCTCCGGAGTTGTTGAAGAGACCTGCTTTGTTTGCATTCGCAAGCGCTGAATGGTTGGCTGAGTAGACCTGCGTGGCATCTATAAAAACTAGAATATTGCCATTGGCTCGAGTTACAACCCGCAACGTGGTCCAATCAGCCGGAATGTGTACTCCACTCGCAATCATCGAGCGCGCGCCGTTTAGAAAACTGCCGACATTCAGAAACTGATTTCCGGGTGAGGCGATGCTGTCGCTCGTGTAAGCAAAGAAGTAGTTTGCGTGGTCCACCACACGGAAGCTCAAACCGGTGTCGATGCCACTACCCCATCGACCTCGTTGCCGGCTAACGCGAATATCCAGGTTTCCCGAAGTTGATCCCGTATTCACCCAACACGCTGAAGTATCGTCGCCAAGCAGAACGACGCGTCCGTTGAGAATGCCAAAGGGCAGCAGTTGATCAGCGCCTGCCTTCATTTGCCAGACTTGCGGGCCGGCAGCACCACCTTCCGTCGAACTTAATCCTCCTTTGCCGCCAAACATGTAAGTTGAATTGGCACGAGAGAAAGAATCAAAAACAAGCGCACCACCGGGAACCGCGAGTGGCGCAGGAACGCCGACCTGCTGTGGAGCTACATTGGTAGCGAAGTTTGGCGCCGTCGAATCAACAACAAATTGCGGTGGTGGACAACTGTCACAGTCGGCGAGTATTCCGGCAGTAGTACCGCGTGGAACACCAACATGCGAGCCTGTCAGGTATCCGCGTGAAAAATCGGCGACGATCGGAGCTGCTGAAAAGTAATAGCTCAGTAAGTTTCCTTCCCGGCTAAAAACGGTTTCGGGAGCAAAGCTGGATTCGACGAATCTGCTCATGCGCGGGTTGCTGCCTTCGTAACCGCGAACCTGCGCAATTCGACCGTGAAAGTTGGAGTGATCCGAACCGCCAATGAGAAGACGTCCGGCTCCGTTACCTATCCCGGTTGACTGTCGTGGTAGCGCATATGGCGTCTTCCCAGCCGGCACGCCGTTGAAATAGGTGATGATGTTTTGACCATCCCAACCCACTGCAAGATGACCCCACTCTCCCACCGCTGGTCCACTGTCGCTGCCGAACGAAAAGATATGACTGCTGCCCGAAATCCCATCGTTAACGTTACCCGACATCTCATAACGACCCGGCTCGCTCGCGCTAAGATTCGAAAAGCCAAAGAGCAGCGCGTGTAAACCGCCATAACCATCCGACAGCATATAAGTAGCGCTTGCGTTATTTCCGGGCATGGCCCAGAACTCCCAGAAGAATGGTCCAAGCTCAGTAAACGCCGGCCAGAAATTTCCGTAGTCAACGGTCTTTTGCAGGCCGTCGAAT
>DASTVU010000172.1:0-5487 GCA_035758935.1 Pyrinomonadaceae bacterium
TGCCACAAGGCAAACGAGCCGTTTAGACATCCGATCAATTTGGGAGACATCTCAATGTTCCAGTGCGCCGAGTGTCATCCGAAAAAGTAAGCCACAAAATTACTAACGGCACAAAATGCAAAGACGGCTGGCCAGCGGAATAATCCTGGGTGTCGCGATCGGCATGGCGATAGGTGTGGGAGCGTACACCTTCGTTTACGCCCGCGGCTACTCTTACATGACTGACAACGCAGAAGCGTGTGTGAATTGTCATGTAATGCAGGACCAGTTTAGCGGTTGGGTGAAATCGAGCCATCGTTCAGTCGCCGTGTGCAACGATTGCCACACGCCTCCCGGACTCGTTCGCAAGTATGCAACGAAAGCGCGCAACGGTTTCTGGCATTCCTATTACTTCACGACCGGCTGGTTTGAAGACAACATTCATATTACGCCGCGAGGACGTGCAGTGACTGAAGAGGCCTGTCGTAAATGTCATCAGGAAATTGTCCAAGCGATTGAAGGCCCTCATACGGAAGCTAAAGACGCACAAACAAGTTGTATTCGCTGTCACAACTCGGTCGGTCACTTGCACTAGGCAGACTGCCTTAAAGTCAGTCTGCGCTTGGACGCAGCGCCAACGGCGCGCAGATGAATTGGACTTTGAGGCAAAGACCATTAGCGCAACACACATCTGACGGAGACGATACGAATGACTGAAGAGAAACAGGACGACAATCCAAATCGTAAACGTCGTTCGCTTCTGTTTGTGGGCCTCCTGGCATTAGCGGTCGGAGGCACAGTTCTGGGACTGGCGCTGCTGGTAAACATATTTCAGCGTAAGCAGGAAGCACGCAATCCATTCTTCAAAGTTGTCGAACTGAACGACGACACGGTCGATCCAAGTATCTGGGGTAAAAACTTTCCACTCCAATACGACGACTACCTGAAAACAACGGATCAGGTTCGCACGCGTTATGGGGGCAGCGAAGCCGAGCCACGCACGCCGACGCAGGCCGATCCTCGTTCCATTGTGGCCCAGTCGCGACTCGAAGAGGATCCGCGGCTGAAAACAATGTGGGCCGGATATGCGTTTTCGAAAGACTTCAGGGAAGAACGCGGTCACGCGTACATGCTCGACGATCAAACGTTCACCGAACGTCAGAAAGTTGTGAAACAACCCGGAACGTGCATCAACTGTCACGCCTCCGCGTATGTCGCTTACAAACAACTTGGTGGCGGCGACATCGTCAAAGGCTTCGAAGAACTAAACAAGATGCCGTATTTTGACGCTCGCAAAGTGGTGACGCATCCAGTCGCGTGTATCGATTGCCACGATTCACAAACGATGCAGTTGCGCGTGACGCGTCCCGCATTCATCGAAGGAATGCGCGCGTTGAAAGCTTCACAGGGCATTCAGAACTACGACGTGAATAAGCAAGCAACGCGACAGGAGATGCGCGCCTACGTTTGCGGGCAATGTCATGACGAATATCACTTTAGTGGTCCGGAAAAACGTCTGGTCTACCCATGGTCCAAGGGGCTTCAAGTTGAGAACATACTGGCTGTTTACGACGAGCAAAAGTTCAAAGACTGGGAACACGGCGTTACAGGTGCACCGGTGCTCAAAGCGCAACATCCGGAGTTCGAGATGTGGAACCAGGGAATTCATGCGCGATCCGGCGTGGTGTGTGCCGACTGCCACATGCCATACAAACGCGAGGGTGCATTAAAGATCAGCGATCATCACGTGCGTTCGCCGCTGCTCAACATCAATCGTGCCTGCCAAACATGTCATAAGTGGTCCGAGGAGGAACTGAAGGCCAGGGTGGAAACGATTCAATTGCGTACTCACAACCTTCGCAACCTGGCCATGGATGCGCTTATCGATTTGATTAACGACATCAAGGCAGCGAAGGATGCGGGCCGAACCGACAGCGGGCTGACTACTGCGCAGGATTTTCAACGCCGGGCACAGTTCTACGTCGACTTCATTGAATCCGAAAACTCCAACGGCTTTCACGCACCTCAAGAGGCTGCGCGTATTCTCGGCGAATCGATCAACTTTTCACGCAAAGGCCAGGTGGCGCTTCGCGGCGGCATTCAGTCCACTCCTGAGCGAGCGAAATAGGAATAAAAGGGTCCGACGCTTAGCACAAAAACTCATAAAATCGCTCTTCTCTGTGCAACCTCTGTGTTCTCTGTGTCTCTGTGGTTAGTAAATCGCAGAACAACATCACCACAGAGACACAGAGAACACAGAGGTTGCACAGAGAAAACAATAAGCTGCGGCCATCAGCGTTCGGATTTACCACTGCGAAGTTCTCCGCACCGTTTCTCCAAAATTACGCAACTCAGTCCCGCCGGGCCGGTAAAATCTCAGGATTTTGCACGGCATCTTCTTTGCACATAAGGAATTTCGGAGAACTGCGGCCAGAAGGAGACTACGCCATGATTAGTTCAGAAACGACAGTAAGAGAAGTCGCTTTACAAATCCCAGAGGCGACCAGGCTATTTGAAACACTCAAGATCGACTACTGCTGCGGCGGGAACGATCCCCTGGCTGATGCCTGCGCTTCAGCCGGAATTAATCTCAACAGCGTGATGAAAATCCTCGGCAGAATGTCTCAATCCAACTCAACGGACGCAACGGCATTGGATTTTCAAAACGCTACCCTTCCCGAACTGATTGAACACATTCTGAATACCCATCACGTGTTTACTAAATCAGAAATGGACAGACTGGAAGCGCTCGCCGCCAAAGTAATCAGCGCGCATGGAGAAAATCACCCGGAACTCATCCAACTCGGTGAGCTCTTCAAACGACTCTGCAACGATCTGAAGCCGCACATGTTCAAAGAAGAACAGGTTCTCTTCCCCTACATCGTCGCGATGACACAAGCTGCGGAACAGAATCAGGCTCGTCCCGTCGCTCGCTTTGGAACGGTCAATAATCCCATCCACATGATGATGAGAGAACATGATACGGCTGGACAGCTACTTCGCGAGATGCGCGCGTTAACGTCTGACTACAAAGTGCCACCCGACGCCTGCTTTAGCTATCAGACCCTCTACGAAGCACTCGAGAATTTCGAAAAGGATCTCCACCAACATATTCATCTCGAAAACAACTTGCTGTTTCCGAAAGCGGTGGAGTTTGAAACGCACTGAACCAATAAGTCATGAATAAAACTCCGACAATTACCGCCGCGAGTTACTTGCCCGAAGTTGTCTCGCGATATCCCTCGACGCGCGCGATCTTCGATCATTACGGCCTGCATGGTTGTGGTGGTCGTCTTGGACCTTCTGAACAAGTTGGCTGGTTTGCGCGGCTGCATGGGGTAGCACTCGACCAGTTGCTGGCTGAATTAAATGAAGCGGCGAGTGAAACAACTCCCGTTGTTGCTGAATTCTCACCTTCGATTGCCGACACTATTTATCGCCCGTTCTTTCTGTCAGGAATCGCAACCGTCCTGACTCTCGGCTGCGTCTGGGGCGCGATCAATCTTTTCACGATCGGGGTGAAGGAGAGTTTCAGTGCCATCAGTTACTCGTGGGTGCTGGCACATGGACATGCCATGGTTTTTGGTTTTGTCGGCTTCTTTATCATGGGCTTTGCTTACCAGGCAGTGCCCCGATTTAAGCACTCCTCTTTGTGGCGGCCGCGACTCGCATTCTCAACCTTGCCGTTGATGATTGCCGGGATAATTCTGCAGGCTGTGGCGCACTTACTGTCGCCACCATCCTTATCGCTTGAGGTGGTTGCATCTGTTATCCAAATACTTGCGGTAGTCATTTTCGCGGCAGTCATGATCAAGACTATTCGCGGGGCCGGCAAGCCTGAGATTTATGACCGCTTTTTATATGCGGCAGTAACGTGGTTTCTAGTTGCAGCGATCGCCAATCCAGTTATCTTCAAACTTTTTGAGCTCGCCGCAACTCGCGAACAACGGCTCTTCAATCTGGCAACTTTCAATATTCCTTATCGCGACGTGCAGCTACTGGGATTAGCAGTGGTGATGATTCTCGGTATTTCACTTCGCTTGTTGCCACATGCATACGGATTTCGCGAGCCATCGAGCCGGTGGGTGTCATTCTTATTCTGGGGAGTGAACGGATCAGTTCTTGGCGGAGTGGTGTTCTTCATCGCGGGAATGATGTCAGGAAATCACTGGCTGCTAACGCTCCAGTGGCTCACGGCTGTCGTCTTGTTGGTAATCGCTGTCGTTACTCCATTCCAGTATCAATTATTTAAGGCAGTGCCTGCGACCGAGAACGATCGCGGTCTGAAATTTATTCGTGCTGCCCACATCTGGTTTATTGTGGCGACAGCAATGCTAGTGTTTACGCCGATTTACAATTTTGGCATCTACCTGCCAATCACGGGCTCGCATGTTCCTTTTTCGCATGCGTTTTTTGGCGCCTATCGTCACGCGTTAACAGTCGGCTTCATCATGATGATGATCGTAGGCGTGTCGAGCAAGGTCGTGCCGACGCTTTCCGGCATCGATGTCAAACGCACCAACTCTCTATGGCCGACGTTTGTTCTACTGAATCTCGGCAATTTGACTCGAGTGTCTTTTCAAATCGCAACCGACTTCTCGCCGGTCGCTTACCCGGTGATGGGGATTTCTGGGTTCATCGAAGTTGTCGGCTTAACGCTGTGGGGATATGAACTGGTCTCAAATATTCGTGTCGGGAAGAACCTGGAAAAGGAATCGAGTGCGTTCAACTTCTTTCAGCCTCTGGACATTGTGCCGGACACAAAGGTTGGCGAAGTATTAGCTCGTTATCCTCAGTCGTTGGAAATTTTTGTCCGTAGCGGCTTCCCCTTATTGCGTAATCCTGTGCTACGAAAAACCCTGGCGCGCGCTATTACAATCGAGCAGGCTTGCCGCCGAGAAGGGGTCGATTTGGCACTGTTGCTGGCTGAGCTAAAACAGTTAGTGGAGCATGATCGTGCTGAGCCAGCTCGCCTGGTTTCCATCACGCCTATCAATCAAGCGCAGGAGGTATGAACTGAAGAATGGCGTCTCTTGTACGTCAACGACTGTCGGACGATCACCGGGCCGTGGATCAAGTGCTGAAGCAACTGGGAGCGGCGCTGCACAGTAACGACACTACAGCGAGCTACTCGAAGCTCGATCTTTTGTGGGCACGGTTGGCCGTTCACATTCGAGCGGAACATCTGCACCTGGTCCCGGCTGTGCTTAACGGTTTGTCTGGATCAACTGACGAGGTCGCGGAGCCTAACCTGGGTGAGGCGAAATCGGTAGTGGAGAATTTGCGAGCAGATCACGAGTTCTTCATGCATGAACTCGCGCGTGCCATCGGCATTCTGCGTGAACACCCGGAATCCGAGGCCCATCTAAACTCTGTTCGCGATATAGTTCTGGCAGTTGAAAAACAACTGGCAAATCACAACGAGATTGAAGAAAATCAGATTTATCGCTGGGCTGGTACGATTCTGACGGAAGAGGAGCAGATCAATCTAGCTACGCGAATTAACGC
>DASTVU010000173.1:0-2997 GCA_035758935.1 Pyrinomonadaceae bacterium
GCCGCAGTCTCGACGAGTGGTCGGACTTCGACCGTGCCCGTTCGCGCGGAAGGAATTCGTGCGGCGATAGCTGTGGCTTCGTCGAGGTTTGCCGCTTCGACCAGAAAGTAACCGCCCAGTTGTTCGTGTGTCTCGGCGAATGGACCATCAGTTACCAGCTCTTTACCATCGCGCACGCGCACGCTGGTCGCAGTTGTGATCGGCTGCAATTGAGAGCCGGTTATAAACTGGCCGCGCGAAGTCAGCTCTTCTCGCAGCTTTCGATACTCCAAATATATCTGTTGGCGTTCGGCCTCAGTGATAGCGTCCCAACTCGGTTCGTCGTGGTAAATCAGCAACATGTATTTCATTTCATAACTCCTGTTGATCTGTTGAAATCTTGCCTTTCAACCTTACGACGTGTGGGAAGTCGCCACATCGACACCGGCTCACAGAAATTTCTAGCCCACTGTCTGCCCATACCCGAGCCACTTGCGAAGAAAACTAATCTGGCCCGTGTGATAGGTATCGTGAAATGCAAAAAACGCGACCGATCCACTAACTTTCTTATCGAATGATGGCGGGCCTTCGGGCGCCGGTTTTTCAAGCACCTCCGCAGTCGATTCGTTGAGCGTTGCCTTGAGCTGCTCCGATACCTGGTTCCAGGCGTCGCGCATCTCTTCGAGGGACGGATACTGCGCAGCATCAACTCGCTCCGCCCCACGGGAAAACAGCGATGCCCATGAAGCGTTCCAATCAGCCCCAACCATTTTGAGCACATAGCCCCTATGAACGACGACGTGCCCCAGCAGCCACATCAGGTGATTCGAATCGTCGCCGGGCTGCCGGAACCAATCTTCGGCCTTCACGTCTTCGATCGCCTTATTGATGATGTCTGTATTAGTCTTGAACATTCCCTTGATATTGGAAAAACTCGTCTCCATCTCTGCCTCCTCTGTAAAGTCTTATCCAACAATACGTCGAATAAAGCTGCCTCAGATCGACGTTTATCCGGAAAAAATCATGTCAATCTTTGTCTATCACTCTTCCAAATCTTTGGGCCTGACGAGCCAATCAAGCGTCGCCCGCTTCTCAATCGCCGTCGTCCACTTCGTCGTTTTGAGCAACAGCTTCGCGATCGCGCCGGTCGGCATCACCTCGGTATTTCCCGTAAACAGCAGCAACAAATCTTCCAGTCCCGGATTGTGCCCGACCAGCATCGTCACTTTCCGATCGTTATCAATTTGCGATACAACTTCAACGAGCCGTTGCGCACTCGCTTCGTATATGCGTTGATCGTAGCGCACTTCAGTGGCCCATTTGGATGCTTTAAGGACCAGTTTAAGTGTCTCGCGAGCACGCTCGGCGGGAGAGCACAGGATCAATTCGGGAACGATGGCGCTGGTCTTGAAGTAACGCCCAATCGTCTCAGCCGTTCGTTTGCCACGACGATTCAACGGGCGCTCAAAATCGGGTAAAGTCTCGTCTTTCCAGCTCGATTTTGCGTGACGCAAAAGGAAAAGTGTTTTCATCCAGATTTAGTTTAGATATGGTTTACTTTGCTGTAACACAGTTTACCTAAAGTGCCTGTAATTGAAACTCGCAGCAATAGATATCGGATCGAATTCCATCAAACTCGCCGTCGTTGACGCGGCCGACAGCAATTCGTTTGCAGTCGTCACGCGCGAGAAGGAAGCCATCAGGCTCGGACGTGAGACGCTCCAAAAGCGTCATCTACCGCGCGACGCCATCGAACGCGCCCTCGGCTGCATCCAGCGATTCAAGACAATTGCCGAAACTCACCAGGCAGAAAACATCGTCGCCGTGGCGACTGCGTCCGTGCGCGAAGCAAACAACGCCGCGCATTTTATCAAGGCTGTCGAGCAGAACACGGGCCTGCGCGTCGAAGTTCTGTCGGGCGTCGAAGAAGCACGTCTCATTGGTCTGGCTGCGTCACACGGTTGCGCCCTGAGAGATGCAACCAACCTCAACATCGACATCGGCGGCGGTTCAACCGAGATTTCGGTTTTCTGCAACGGCACCTCGGTGTCGCTACTGTCTCTAAAACTCGGAGCCGTCAGACTAACAGAACGTTACTTAAAATCCGATCCACCAAAAGCCAAAGAGATCGCCGCGTTGAAAGCTGAAGTACACGCGGCTTTCGAACGGCCGCGACGTGAGCTTCGCAACGCTCGCTGGCAACAAGCATCGGGCACCTCGGGAACAATACTTTCGATCGGCACCACACTGCGTGATGCCGGCTCAAACAACAGCGACCGGAAGAACCAGGCAGTTCAGCCCACTGAAACGGACATTCCACTCAGCAAACTGGCCGAGCTGAACGTGCAACTCGCCAACATGGACATGGCCCAGCGGCGCGCACTGCCTGGGATCACGTCGCAAAGGTCTGAGATCATAATTGCGGGCAGCCTCATTCTGGAAGAGGCGATGCGGGCGCTGGGGATTAACGTCATTCGTACGTGCGACTGGTCGCTGCGCGAGGGTGTGATTATCGACAGCCTCCGCGAAGTTGAAGATGAATCGCGGCCCGCTCCTAATTTTGCCGATCAAAAACTTAGAGCCGTGCATGCTGTCGGTCGCAGGTTTGGTTACGAGGAGAGCCACGCACGGCAGGTAGCAAAACTCGCTGAGAAGATATTTGACTGCCTGGCGCCAACTGAGAATCTTTCAAGGCATCAGCGTACACTCATGATGGCGGGTGCGTTGTTGCACGATATCGGCTATCACATCGCGCACGACTCGCACCAAAAGCACGCGCTCTATTTGATAAAAAATTCCGAGTTGACGGGCTTTTCGGAAGCCGAGCGTGCTGTGATTGCCAACATTGCGCGTTATCATCGTGGGCCATTGCCGAAAAAACGCCACACCGATTTCGCAGCTCTCAACTTTCCCGACAGGGAGATTGTCTGCAAGTTGGCGGCAATCGTGAAACTGGCGGATGCGCTGGATCGCAGTCATGATAGTCGTGTTTTCGACCTTCAGTTTAATTTGCAGCCT
>DASTVU010000174.1:0-10694 GCA_035758935.1 Pyrinomonadaceae bacterium
GCGCACGTGCAGCACTTCCGGCGTGATCTCTTCGTTCGCCTCAAAATGCTGATCGAGAGCGGCAAGACTGACCTCCAGCCATTGCTTCTTGAAAATGTTAGTGAAGCCACGCTTGGGCAGACGCCGGTGTAAAGGCATCTGACCACCTTCAAAACCAATCTTGCGCGAGTAACCCGAGCGGGACTTCTGTCCCTTCTCACCGCGGCCCGCGGTCTTGCCCAGACCTGAACCTGGTCCACGTCCGACTCTTTTCTTCTTGTGAGTCGAACCCTTCGCCGGCTTTAGACTATTAAGACCAATCGCCATTATCAACTCCCATCTTTGCCACAAAGAGGCACAAAAATCACAAAAAAAGATTTTGTGTCTTTTGTGCTATTTTCTGGCTATTCCACGATTCGCAGCAGGTGCGGTATCTTCGCGACAGCCCCGCGCATTGACGCGTTGTCAGGACGCTCAACGACCTGATGCAGCTTTCGCAACCCAAGACTGCGCACAATCGTCTTGTGTGTCTTGGGCGCAGCGATAAAGCTTCGATAGTACTCGATGCGAATTGTACCTTGTGATTCTGCGTTGCTATTTTCTCGACGAGGCATACGCTTACATCTCCTCAACCTGCTTGCCACGCAAGCGAGCCAGTTCCATCGGATCCTTCATACGCAGCAAGGCATCGAAAGTCGCCCGCACTACGTTGTGCGGATTCGTTGAGCCGAGCACTTTGGTACGCACGTCTCTCACACCGACTGCCTGCATAACCGCTCGCACCGCGCCGCCCGCGATCACACCCGTACCTTCCGAAGCAGGTTTGACCAGCACACGACCCGCACCATACTCACCAATCAACTGATGCGGCAGGGTGTTGTTGATCAAAGGCACGCGAATCAAGTTCTTCTTCGCAGCCTCAACACCTTTTTTGATTGCGAGAGGCACTTCGCGCGCTTTGCCGGTACCAAAACCGACGTGCCCGCCTTCGTCGCCTACTACTACGAGCGCTGCGAATGAGAGGTTCTTGCCACCTTTTACGACCTTGGTGACGCGATTAATCGAAATCACCTGGTCTTTCAGATCGAGCCCCTGGGCAGGAATGCGTTGCTTGGGTTGTCTCATAGTCTATTCTTGTTTCTTCTTCTTGGACTTCTTTTCCGTTGGTTTTTCGGGTTCCGCAGCCGGCACTTCCGGTTCAGCTTCTGCCACCACTTCGTTCTTGTTCAGCCCTGCTGCACGTGCAGCATCGGTCAGGGCCTTCACGCGACCGTGATAGAGATAGCCGCCGCGATCAAACACTACCTGCTCGATGCCTTTGGCAATCGCACGCTCGGCTATCGCCTGGCCAATACGGCGCGCTGCGTCGAGATTGCCGCCGGTACCAGCACGCAGATCCTTCTCCGTGGAAGAAGCCGACACGAGTGTTTGCCCGAGTCGATCGTCGATCACTTGCGCATAGATGTGGTTCAAGCTGCGATAGATCGCGAGCCGCGGGCGCTCCGTATTTCCTTTTACCTTGCGGCGAATCCGCGAGTGAATCGCGGTTCGCATTTCTGCTCTATTTGTATTTGCCATCTCTCACACCGCTTTACCGGACTATTTTCCGGTTTTGCCCGGTTTCAACTTGATCGGAACATTCGCGTAACGCACGCCCTTACCTTTGTAAGCGTCGGGCTTGCGAAGCTTGTGCATCTCGGCTGCGACCTGTCCCAGCTTCTGCTTGTCGATACTCGTCAACGTCAACGTCGTCTGATACTGCTGAATGCTGCCCTTCGTCGTCAGACGTTCCGCTTTAGCTTCAACTTCGGGCGGCAAGGGAAACTCGATCGGGTGCGAGTAGCCGAGCGAAAAGACGATCTTCTTGCCCTGAACGTCGGCCTTGTAACCAACGCCGACTACATCCATCTGCTTGCTGAACCCTTCGGTCACGCCAACGATGGCGTTGTTTGCCAGAGCACGCGCGAGACCATGCAGTGCGGCCTGCTCGTCGGCAGTACGCTCAGCGCGCAGCTCCTCACCTTCGAGCTTGAAACTGATTCCCTGCGGAATCGGCGTCTTCAACGTGCCTTTCGGACCCTTCACTTCGAGCTCACGCTCGTGGACAGTGACGGTCACGCCCTTCGGCACCGCGATTACCTTTTTTCCAATTCGTGACATAAGCTCATTTCCAATTTCCGATTTTCGATTGCCAATTTTTTCAATCGGCAATTGGCAATTGACAATCGGCAATATCAATAAATCTGGGCCAACAGTTCGCCACCGATATTCTCGCGGCGTGCGGCCTTACCGCTCATCAACCCTCTCGACGTCGAGACGATGTTGATGCCGTAGCCGCCGAGCACCTTCGGAATCTCACTCGAACCGACATACACGCGCCGTCCCGGTGTCGAGATACGCTGCAGGTGCGTGATCGAAGACGTACCGCGAGCGTCGTAACGTAGAAAGATGCGCACGGTGCGCTTCAACCCTTCGCCCTTGATGACAAAGTTGTTGATGTAGCCCTCTTCTTTCAGGATACGGGCAATCTCAAGTTTGAGCTTTGAAGCCGGAATATCAACCCGCGAATGCTTTGCCGCAATGGCATTGCGGATTCGCGTCAACATATCGGCAATAGGATCAGTCATGAAGTAACTCCGTTAGTTGTCAATTACCAGCTCGACTTAACAACGCCAGGGATCTGACCCTGCAGCGCCAACTCACGAAAACAGATGCGACACAAATTAAACTTCCGCAAGTAACCTCGCGGACGTCCGCACCGTTTGCACCGTGTGTAAGCGCGCACCGAAAATTTCGGTTTGCGTGCCGCCTTCGCAATCAATGATTTCTTTGCCATAAAATTTGTGCTTTGTTCTTTGCGCTTTGTTCTTTGTATTTACAAAGTACCAAGCTCCAAGTTCTAAGTTCTAAAGGGCATCCCCAAGCCCTTCAACAACGCACGCGCCTGCTCGTCATTCCGTGCCGTCGTCACAATCGAGATGTTCATCCCACGCAGCTTGTCGACCTTGTTGAAATCGATCTCCGGAAAGATCAACTGCTCACGAATTCCAATCGTATAATTTCCGCGACCGTCGAAAGCCTTTGGTGAAACGCCGCGGAAGTCTCTCACGCGCGGCAACGCCACTGACACCAGACGATCGAGAAACTCGTACATGCGATCGCCACGCAACGTGACAACCACGCCGATCGGCATTCCCTGCCGCAACTTGAACGACGCGATCGATTTCTTCGCCTTCGTAATCACCGGCTTCTGACCAGTAATCGCACGCAGTTCGTCAGCCGCTGTGTCCAGTATCTTCGCGTTCGCAATGGCCTCACCCATTCCCATGTTGATGACGACCTTCTCAATGCGAGGCACGGCCATGGGATTGTTGATGCCAAACTCCTTCGCAATCTGCGGCGCTACGTCTTTTTGATATCGCTCTTTTAACCTTGCAGACATGTCAGATCCTCTATTACTTCTCTAGTGAATGACCGCTGGCCGCTGCGATGCGCGTCTTCGAGCCGTCACTCTCAACCTGATAACGTGCACGCGTGGGCTTGCCTGATTGCGGATCGATTAACTGCACATTCGAGATATCGATAAACGCTTCTTTATCCACAATACCGCCGCCGCGATTCTGCTGCGGGTTCGCCTTCTGGTGACGTTTGATTATTCCCGCGCCTTCGACTTTGACTTTGCCCTTCTTCGGCAAAACCTCCAGCACGCGTCCGCGCCTGCCCTTGTCGCGCCCGGCGATAATCACCACTTGATCATTCTTCTTAACTTTCGAGCGCTTTGTTCCTGCCATTCCTAAATCACCTCCGGCGCGAGCGAAACAATCTTCATGAAATTCTTGTCGCGCAGTTCGCGTGCTACTGGTCCAAAAACGCGAGTGCCGATGGGAGTGCCATCTTCCTTGATCAGCACGGCGGCGTTCTGATCGAATCTCACGTATGTTCCGTCAGCGCGGCGCACTTCTTTTCGCGTACGCACGATCACCGCATCCTGCACGGTGCCTTTTTTAATAGTTCCGTCGGGAGATGCCTCTTTGACCGTCACCTTAATACGATCGCCCAGGCTGGCAATTTTGCCGGTGGAGCCGCCAATCGGCATGATCATCTCCACTCGTCGTGCCCCCGAATTGTCAGCAACCTCCAGAGAGGTTTGCATCTGGATCACTGTCGTTACCTCCGACTACAATCTGCGTAATCTGTGGATTACTTCGCAGCTTTCTGAACGATCTCAATCACACGCCAACGCTTGCGCGCTGAAAGCGGTCGCGTCTCGACGATCCGCACCTTGTCGCCCACTGTCGCCCCGAGCTCGTCGTGGGCCATAAACTTCGACGTGCGACGCACGTAGCGGCGATACTTGCGGTGACGGACCAGGCGGTCCACACGAACCACAACTGTCTTCGTCATCTTGTCGGAAGCGACTGTTCCAACCTTTTGCGACCGGTTTGCACGACTGGCTTTTTCCGGCGTGCTCTCGGCGTTAGTGCTTTCTTGATTCTCTGCCATTCTTAACTCCGGCGTTGGCCCGCGACGGTTTCAATCCGCGCCAGCGCTTTTTTCTCCTGGCGAATGCGCTTGATCGCGTCAAGCTCGCCCAGTGCTAGTTTGAAGTTCAAACGGAAAAGCGATTCACGCAAACGCGCAGCTTCCGCACGCAACTCGTCTTCGGCCATCTCGCGATACTTGTCGAGTTCTTCTCGCCTCTTCATTACTAGATCGCGCCCCCTTCCTGATCAGCGCGGGTTACAAACTTGGTCTTGATCGGAAGCTTCTGAGCCGCGAGACGCATAGCATCGCGTGCTGTCTTTTCATCTACGCCTTCGATCTCGTAAAGAATCCGGCCCGGCTTAACGACTGCCACCCAGTATTCCGGCGCGCCCTTGCCTTTGCCCATACGTGTTTCCGCGGGCTTCTTCGTGACGGGCTTGTCAGGAAACATTCGAATCCAGATCTTGCCGCCGCGCTTGATGTGACGAGTCATCGCAATACGAGCGGCCTCGATCTGACGATCCGTGATCCACGCAGGCTCCAGGCACTTCAGCCCAAACTCACCGAAGCTGATCTCGCTGCCACGAGTCGCGACGCCAGTCATGCGTCCACGCATCTGCTTCCGGTGCTTAACTTTCTTCGGCATCAACATGATGTTCTATTTCCGATTGCCGATTGCCAATTTCCGATTGAATGGTGCCGAAGGTCCTTAAATCGGCAATTGGCAATTGGCAATCGGCAATCTCCTATTGATTCTCTGTTCTCGGTCTTCTGCCGTCCGATCCACCTTCGCGTTCGCGTCGGGTGCGCGGGCGACGCTCACGTTCGCCGGTGCGCGTCTCGTTGATCGGATCCGAACCCGTACCCCGTGCCATCGCAGCCTTTGGATCCAGGATCTCGCCGCGATAGATCCAAACCTTCACACCTATCTGTCCGAAAGTCGTTTGCGCTTCAGCGAGACCATAATCGATATCTGCGCGGAGTGTGTGCAACGGAAGCTGCCCCTGCAGATGCCACTCACTGCGTGCGATTTCGGCGCCATTCAAACGACCACTGACCTTGACCTTGATTCCCTGCGCGCCAAACCGAAGCGACTCTTCCACGGCCTTTCTCATCGCACGGCGAAACGCAATGCGCTTCTCGAGCTGGGCCGCGATCTTCTCCGCCTGCAGTTGCGCGTTGAGCTCAGGTTTGTGGATCTCCTGAATCGACACCAGCACTTCGCGGCCGGTCTTCGACGAGAGATCACTCTTGAGCTTATCGATCTCCGCACCCTTGCGACCGATGATGATTCCGGGACGCGACGTGTAGATGATGATCTTGAGGCGATTAGCGGCTCGTTCGATATCGACGTGCGACACACCGGCGCCTGCGAAGCGCCGCTTGAGGTCTTTCTTTAACTTCAGATCCTCGAGCAGAAACTCGCCGAACTGTTTCTTCGCAAACCAATGCGAATGCCAGTCTTTGTTGTAGCCGAGTCGAAAACCGTATGGATGAACTTTTTGACCCACAATCTTCTCCAGTTAGGACGTTTACTCTTCTTCGGTCTTAGCCTTCTTCTTCGAGGCCTTCTTTGTCGCCGGCTTCTCAGTGGCCTCCGGCTCTTCCTTCTTCGCTGCTCGCTTCGCGCGCGGCGCCGCTGCGGCCCCACCGCGTTTCCTACGTTTGCTCTCAGCCAGCTTCGCGGGCTTTGCCTCTGCGCTTTCCTGCGACTTGCCACCCTTTGTCGGACGCTCATCGTTGCTGAGCGAAATAGTCACATGACAAAAGTGTCGCTGCTCTCGATAGGCACGGCCCTGCGGAGCGGGTCTCACGCGACGCATGTTCTTGGTTGGTCCAATATCGACAAACGCCGTTCGCACCCACAGGTCATCGGGATCGATCGAGACGTTTGCCTTCTCGGCGGCTTCGTTTGCATTCGCGATCGCGGAACGCATGCACTTCTCGATCTTGGCTGCGGCGCGCTTCTTCGAAAATCGCAGAATCGCCAGCGCCTGATTGACGTCTTTGCCGCGAATCATATCCACGACAAGGCGGGCCTTCTGCGCCGACCCCCGTAAATATTTAGCACTCGCTGTTGCTTCCATTCCTATTTCCTTATCCGCGGTTAATCCAAAAGCAGATCCGCGTAATCCGTGTTACTTACTTAGCCGGCGCCGCCGACGCGACCTTGCTCGCCTTTTCGACTTTCGTACCTGAGTGGCCCTTGAACGTGCGGGTCGGCGCAAACTCGCCGAGCTTGTGGCCCACCATATTCTCTGTGACGTAGATCGGCAGGTGACGTTTGCCGTTGTGAACGCCGAACGTCAGCCCGACCATGTCGGGGGTGATTGTCGAACGCCGCGACCAGGTCTTGATCACCGGTGGACGCTGTCCGCCACTGCGGGCTTTCTCAACCGCCTTCGTGATGCCTTTGTCGATGACCGGTCCCTTTTTAACTGAACGAGCCATATCTCTCCATTTTCAATTTCCAATTGCCGATTGCCGATTGCCGATTTGAAATTGGCAATTGGCAATTGGAAATCCGCAATTATTTCGTTCTCCGATCCTTCAGGATCATCTTCTGCGTTCGCTTGTTGCTGCGCGTCTTGTAGCCACGTGTCGGTTGTCCCCAGGGCGTTACGGGATTACGGCCGCCCGAAGTCTTACCTTCACCACCGCCGTGCGGGTGGTCCACCGGATTCATCGCCACACCACGAACTTTCGGACGCAGTCCCATCCAACGCGATCTGCCGGCCTTACCGAGCGAAACATTCTCATGCTCGATGTTTCCGACCTGGCCCACCGTCGCCTTGCAAACGAGCGGAACTCTTCGCACTTCACCCGATGGCATACGCAATTGCGCGTAATCACCTTCTTTAGCGACGAGCTGCGCGAACGTGCCGGCCGAGCGTGCCATCTGCCCGCCTTTTCCGGGTCGCAATTCGATGTTGTGAATCTGCGTACCGAGCGGGATATTGATCAGCGGCAGAGTGTTGCCCGGCAGGATGTCGGCATCAGCACCGCTCATGATCGTCTTGCCAACTTCCAGACCTGTCGGCGCGATGATGTAACGCTTCTCGCCGTCCAGGTACGTGATCAAAGCGATGTGAGCCGAGCGATTCGGATCGTATTCGATCTGAGTGACGCGTCCGGGCACGCCGTCTTTATCACGCTTGAAGTCGACGATGCGATAGAAACGCTTGTGACCGCCGCCGCGACGACGCACCGTGATACGGCCGTCGTTGTTGCGACCTGAAATTCGTTTCTTAGGCTCGAGCAGAGACTTTTCGGGAACGGCCCCGACCGTCAACTCGTCACGCGTCAGATACGTTTGATAACGTCGCGCTGCCGATGTGGGTGTAAGTTTCTTTATGCCCATCTTGTGATTTCCAATTGCCGATTGCCAATTGCCGATTTATTCAAGTTCGATCGCCTTTCAAATTGGCAATCGGAAATTGGCAATTGGCAATGCTTTAGATTGCTTCGCCGTAATCAACCGGCTTCTCGCCTTGCTTCAGAGTTACGTACGCCTTCTTCCAGGAAGGTTTGCGACCTACGAATTTTCCGCGGCGCGCCATCTTGCCCATGAAGTTGATCGTGCGCACGTGGTCCACCTTCACCTGAAAGATGGTCTCCACTGCCGATTTGATCTCGGGCTTGGTTGCGTGCCGATCGACGCGAAAGGTCAGCAACTGGTGCGTGTCCTGTGATTCTTCCTTGGCAGCCAGCGCCTTTTCAGTAATTACGGGCGACTTGATAATGTCCCAAACTGTTCTCATGCCGCCTCCTGCTCCTCAGTCTTGCGTGTTCTTTTCTTCTTCGCGGGTGCTGCTTCTTCCCCGCCTTCAGGCTCAGGAAAACCTTCCGCCGTGCCGTTACCGAGCAATTGATCGAGCTCGGTCGCCGCTTCACGCGAAAGCACGAGGGTGTCGTGATAGAGCAAATCGTAGATATTCAGGCCAAAACTGTTGACCACTTTCGCGTGGCGCAGATTGCGCGCCGACAACAGCAGGTTATCGTTATCGAGTGAATCAACAATCAGCGTCTTGCCACCCAACCCTAGCGTCGACAACGACTGCGAGAAATCTTTGGTCTTCGGCTTGTCGAGATTCCAACCATCGACCACGAAAACACTTCCTTCACGCACACGCTCTGAGAGCGCCGAACGCAACGCACCCTGGCGCATCTTTTTCGGCATGTTGTAGGACCAGTCGCGTGGCTGTGGTCCATGCGCGTTACCCCCGCCTTTCCAGAGCGGCGAGCGCAGCGACGCGATGCGAGCGCGGCCAGTGCCCTTCTGCTTCCAGAGCTTTCTGCCGGCTCCGGAAACATCGCCGCGTGTCTTGGTCGCGGAAGTGCCCCGTCGCGCATTGGCCATGAAATTTCGCACGGCCGCGTGAATCAATCCTTCGTTTAGAGGCGCGCCAAAAACAGCGTCAGACAGCTCGACCTCGCCAACCTCTTCATTTTTTACGTTGCGCACCTTGACTGTCGGCATACCTTCGTCCTTTGTGCTTTGTTTTTTGTTCTTTGTCTTACCAAGCTCAAAGAACAAAGTACTAAGCTCTTACTTACCCTTTTTATCCGCTTTCCGAACCACAACCACGGTTCCATTCGCTCCGGGCACCGCGCCACGAATCATCAAGATATTGTTTTCAGCATCAACGCGAGCCACTGTCAGTCCCTTGATGGTGATGCGCACATCGCCCATGTGACCCGAAGAGCGGTTTCCCTTGATAACTCGCGAGGGATAAGCCGAAGCGCCGATTGAACCGGGCGCGCGCACATTCATCGAACCGTGCGACTCTGGTCCACGATTGAAGTGATGACGCTTGATCGTGCCGGCAAAACCGCGACCCTTCGAACGCCCGATCACGTCCACCATCTCGCCGTCAGAAAACTGATCGACCAGTACTTTGTCGCCGACGTTCATACCGTCGCCCGACTCCGTCAGACGGAACTCTTTCAGGATTCGTGTCGGCGGAATGCCACCACCAGTTTTCTCGAAGTGCCCGCGCATCGGCTTGCTGACATTCTTCAGCTTCAGTGGCTTCTCATCCACCAAACCGAGTTGCACCGCATCGTATCCGTCAGGACCGGCCGCGGACTTCTTTTGCACGACGACACATGGGCCAGCCTTGATTACAGTCACTGGCGTCACCGTGCCGTCCGGCGCAAAGATCTGCGTCATGCCGATTTTTCTTCCGATGATCCCGTTAATCATTGTCGATTCTCTTTATTGCCAATTATCGTATTGCCGATTTCCAATTGCCGATTGCCAATTCTTGGAGCCGAAGGTCTTTCAAATTGGCAATTGGCAATCGGCAATTGGCAATAGCATCACTGTCTTCCGAAGGCTTTGATTTCAACGTCAACGCCGGCCGGCAAATCCAGCTTCATCAACGCATCAACCGTTTGCGGCGTCGGGTCGAGAATGTCCATCAGCCGCTTATGCGTGCGAATCTCAAACTGCTCGCGCGATTTCTTGTCGACGTGCGGCGAGCGCAGCACTGTCCACTTGTTCTTTACCGTCGGTAAAGGAATTGGACCAGCAACACGAGCACCGGTGCGCTTTGCAGTCTCGACGATTTCCGTGGTCGACTGATCGAGCACGCGGTGATCGTAGGCTTTTAGACGAATTCTGATCTTTTCATTCATAGTTTTGTGCTTTGTACTTTGTTCTTTGTACTTTGAATTCTTATCTCAGCGCTTTCCAACAAAGCACGAGGCTCAAAGTACCAAGCTCTTACTCAACAACTTCCGAAACCGTGCCGGCTCCGACCGTGCGACCGCCTTCACGAATTGCGAACCGCAATCCCTTCTCCATCGCGATCGGCGCGATCAACTCGATCTCCATCGCCACGTTGTCGCCCGGCATCACCATCTCCACGCCTTCCGGCAAGTGCGCCACGCCAGTTACGTCCGTGGTGCGGAAGTAAAACTGCGGCCGATAACCCGTAAAGAACGGCGTGTGCCGCCCGCCTTCTTCCTTCGTCAACACATAAGCCTCGGCCTTGAACTTCGTGTGCGGCGTGATCGAACCCGGCTTCGAAATTACCTGCCCGCGCTCGATGTCCTTGCGCTCAACGCCACGCAGCAGCAACCCAACGTTGTCGCCCGCTACGCCTTCGTCCAGAAGCTTCTTGAACATCTCCACGCCCGTCACCACCGTCGTGCGCGTCGGACGAATGCCCACTATCTCCACACTCTCGTTCACCTTCACCTTGCCGCGCTCCACACGACCCGTC
>DASTVU010000175.1:0-14102 GCA_035758935.1 Pyrinomonadaceae bacterium
GTGCTTCAGGGTGTGTCGCCGCCGAACTCTTATCTTCCCAGCGATTTTCCACAGGGTAATGAACGAGCACTGCAAGGAATTCTCGCCGAATGTGCGGCGGATCAAACGTGCAACAATGCCTTTCCGAATCTGAAAGAAGAAGCGAAGTCGCTGTTGGCCCAACTCATCAAGGGACCAGTGGAAGTCGAGATGCAAAGACCGGGTGGAAATGATCGCGTTAAAGTAAAACTCTCTCGCGATCTGGCGGCGGAAGCGATTCGTTACATGATGTATAACCCTGTCTCTGCTACGCGCGTCCCGCTAATGATACATCTCGCGGCGCAAGGCAATTTTGCTCCCTTAACTGAAGCTGCTATCGGCTATCGCAAATTCCTTGTCGGAACCGGTAGCAATGGCATGTATCTGTCCGTCACTTGTGCCGAGGATTTGCCATGGATCAAGCCGGGCGAAGGTGAACGAATGGCGGAAAACACTTTCCTCGGTGATTATCGTTTGCGCCAGCAACGAGAAGCTTGCGCGCTCTGGCCGCGTGCGAACATCGCAAAGGATTACGGAGATCCGGTTCAGTCAGACGTGCCTGTTTTGATTTTGACTGGTCAATGGGATCCGGTGACGCCGCCGTCAAATGGTGATGCGACGGCAAAGAGTCTCAAGAACAGTCTTCACATCGTAGTACCGCAGGGCGCTCACGGTATCGGCGGACTCGAGAATGTCGACTGCATCCTTCGCATCACGACGGAATTTATCGAACGCGGAACTACCAACGGCATTGACACTGCCTGCGTGAAGACCGTTCGGCGAAGACCATTTGCACTGAAATTTCAATGAGGTGTCAGAGTTGCCAGAGTTTATTGGGTGACGACGCACAATTTTGCGGCACTTGCGGTCTGCCTACTTCACGTCATCCGAGTGACGCCTCTACTCAGATCTACGTAAAAGAAACAAACGCCAACGAACCAAGAGCCACAGACGATGGTCACGCCCCTGATCCGCGCGTCGGTCTCACGCTCGACTCCAAATACAAACTGATCGAAAGTCTCGGCCAGGGCGGAATGGGATCGGTGTTTCGGGCCCAGCGTCTGCACATTGGCGATGAAGTCGCAGTCAAACTACTGCATCACGATCTCGTGCGTGAGAAGCAGGCGCTCGAGCGATTTCGTCGTGAAGCACGCACGGCCGCGATGATCAGGCACCCAAACGTCGTGAGTATTCATGATTTCAACGACGGGACGGGTGAGACAAGCGAAGCATACATTGTGATGGAGTTGGTCCAGGGCGTGTCTCTCGGCAACCTACTTCGTCGCGGAGGACGCATGTCGCCGGAGCGCGCAGTGCGATTGATGCAGGACATTTGCGCCGGCGTGGGTGTTGCTCACCGTCAGGGACTGTTGCATCGTGATCTCAAACCCGACAATGTGATCGTCGTTCCACCGAGTCATGAAGGCGATGAAGAAACGGCGAAGGTCGTTGACTTTGGACTCGCGAAGGTTCGCGACGTCACGGCGCAGACGGCGTTGACGCAAACGGGCGCGGTGATGGGCACGTTGTATTACATGTCGCCGGAGCAATGCAGCGGTGAAGAGCTCGATGCGCGGGCTGATGTTTACAGTCTCGGGGCGATGCTTTACGAGATGCTGACAGGTGCGCCGCCATTCCGGTCAAACAATTTTGCAGGCTTGATCTCGAAACACCTGCACGAGCCGCCGCCGCATTTTCTGCCGTCTTTCGGTGTGTCACCTGCGATTGAGTCAGTCTGTTTACGCGCGCTTGCGAAGAATCGCGAGCAACGGCAACCGGATGCGATTGCGTTTGGTCGCGATTTGCAAAAGGCTTTAACTGCGCCGGCTAGTTTTCAGCCAACGGCTTCAGTTACGACACGACGTTCGCCGCTGCGATGGATCATTGCAGCAGCAGGCGTTTTCCTCGCGCTGGTTGCGATTGTTGGAGTCGGCATCGCGATTCAGTTTGGCGTTAATCGAATGCAGGCGAGTCGTGACGTTGCAGAGAATGTGAATCAAATAGCAACTGTATCTGACGATCTTCGAGGAAACTGGGCGGGCACGTATGGCCCAATGGGTTTTGCCACGAAGATCACGATTAAGAATCAGAATGGCAATAGTTTTGACGGAGTGTTGGAACAGGGCACAATTCGCGTCGCATTCAAAGGCACCTACGATTCGCAATCACGAACGCTAACGATGAACCAAACGGAGCTATTGAGCGGTTCAGATTGGAGCCTTGGTGAAGACGTCGGACAGCTATCACCCGATGGAAAGAAAATCAGCGGAACCGGAAAAGATCCACTCGGCGAATCGTTGGGAATAACGTATCAATGGACCTTCACAAGAAAGTAAGCCACGGATTTCACGGATGAACACGGATATTTTTTTCTTATCCGTGTTATCCGTATAAATCCGTGGCTCAATGCTTAGTTCAGCAACTGCAACCCAAGAATCCCTTCAAGGATCGCACCGAGAATGCTGTAACTACCGTTCGAGTAGCTTCCGTAGCGTGAGCGGCTGTAGTAACCGTCCTCGTAGCCACGTCGGAAACCTTCACGGAAGTAATACTGATACTCACTCAGCTCGACGTAATAACTATCGTAGCCATAGCTCGCATCCTGGTAGCCGTAAGCCTCATTAGGATTGAAGCCCCACCCATCCTGGCGGTCGGCCTGACCGGCATAGAAGCCTTCTTCATAACCATCACGTATTGCGCGCTGCAACATCTCCGCGCCATACCTGTTGGTCTCGTAGTAACTGCTACCCCTGCGATAACGATAGTTGTACGGACCGTAATCGTTATATCGCCACTGCTGCAGTCTCAACTGATCGCGACGTACTCGATCGAGATACCGCTGCTGATAGCGCAACTGGTTCAGTCGTCGTTGCTGCTCGAGCAAACGCTGTCGCTGGTTCAGATAATTCTGGCGTCGCTGCCAATCCTGACGATAGCGTTCGGCGCGCTGTTGCTGTTCCCACTGCCAGTTACGGTTCGAGCGCCCGTAGTTGTTGTTGTCGCGGCGACCATCCCAATCGCGGTTGTTGTTGTCGCGGCGACCATCCCAATCACGGTTGTTGTTGTCGCGGCGACCGTCCCAGTTTCGATTGCGATCACGGTCACGGTCGCGTTCCGACTGCTGGCGACGTTGCTGCTCCAACTGCTGCTGTTGTTGTTGCTGCTGTTGACGCTGTTGCTGCCAACGCTGATCGCGTTCCTGCGACTGACGGATTTGATCCTGCCGTTGCTGCTGCCAACGATCTTCGCGTTCGCGTGACTGCCGGATCCGTTCCTGCTGCTGTTGATCGTTACGTTGCTGCTGACGCTGCTGCTCCCAGCGCTGCTGCCGCTCCTGGCTGTTTTGCTGTTGCTGCTGGCGTTGCTGCTCCCAGCGTTGTTGCCGCTCTTGATTATTAGTTTGTTGTTCCTGGCGACGTTGTTCCCCACGTTGCTGCTGTTCAACTTGCCGCTGCTGTTGCGCCGCCTGGCGTTCCTGTTGGCGTTGCTGCTGGCGTTGCTCGCGCTCGGCCTGGTTTTCCTGCCTCCGCTCTTCGCCGCGACCGCGGCGGCCCTGGGCACTCGCGATGTCGCTCGCACCCAACAGCGTCGCGCTTATCGCTAAAGACAATCCGATTCCCTTTAAGTGTTTCACTTCTTCTATGTTCCTTTCAGTACTGACAAGCGGAGAGAGGTCGACGTTTTGGCATTTGGCAACTGTCATTCCACGTTAAATTCAGGGAAAACCGGCCTCATCTATGTAGCTTTCTGAGACGATATCAGCCACGGATTGACCATATCGTTTACTCGGCCCACCACGGATCAACACAGATAAATCCCAATCCGTCCTCAATCCGCGTTCATCTGCGGCTCAAACTCCCCTTCTGTTGCGATCCGATGATGATTCAGTCACACCGCCGAAGTGGGCATGGTGCTTGCCAAATTCCACGTGAAACCAAATTTGAGGGGGCTCTTATGAAGAATCTAAAAGTGTGGCCACACCTCGTGATTATTGCTGTGGTCGTGGCCGTCGCAGCGGGCGTCGGCGTTGGCCTGTGGATGAAACACGAACAAACCGCGTCAGCCGAAGCGCTGCCGAATGCTGCTCGTATTCAGCGCGTCGAGGGTGAGGTAGCACTCGACAATAGCGATGCCGCCAATGCACAAAGCGATCAGTGGATCGCGGCGACCGACAACCAACCAGTTTCGGTCGGTGACCGCATCTACACGCGTGACAACTCGCGTGCGAGTTTGGCATTTACGGGACGAAATTTTGCCCGGCTCAATCCAAATACTTCACTCGACGTGATCGCATTGAACGACGAGCGCACGCAACTCGCTTTGCGCGATGGATCGGCGATGTTTGACGTCGGTTACCTGGATTCCGGTGACTTGTTCGAAGTTGCGACGCCATACGGCGCAGTCGATCTTCAACAACCGGGTCTGTACAACGTCGGTATCGACAACGGACAAGTGCTGGTTTCCGTATTGAGCGGACTCGCACAAGTTGTCGGTCTTGGTGGTAGCGGCCAAATCAGCAAAGGTGAAATGCTGACGCTGCTCGGCTCGACCGCAGCCGATGTGGTTTTATCTCAGCTTGATGGCCGTGACGCAGGCTATGCGGTGGACGATTACTACGCCTACCAGTATCCGCGTTACTACGATGGTCGTTACCGCGATTACAACGCTTATCTGAACGATCCATATTATTTTGATCCTTATCGGCGGAATGTCAGTTACCAATACGCAAACTCGTATATCCCCGGCCTCTACGATCTCGACTATTACGGCGACTGGCAGAACGTTGATGGCTACGGTTACAGCTGGGCGCCAAGAGTTGATGCCGGCTGGTCACCATATCAGACGGGTTACTGGTACAACGATTACCCGTATGGTCCAACGTGGGTCTCGACTGAGCCATGGGGCTATGCGCCGTATCACTACGGTCGCTGGGCGTTTGTCGGCGATCGCTGGTACTGGGTGCCTGAGTCAGTAAACACAACTCCACTTTACTCGCCGGCATTAGTGGCCTTTATGCCATTCGGCGGAAATGACATTGGTTGGGTGCCACTTGGCCCAGGCGACGTCTACGTGCCGCACTACTACAACACAAGCTGGCAACCGTATTACTTGACTAATGACAATCTGTATCAGCGCGTTGTGAATCTCAACGTGCCTGGTGCAGTGACGGTGGTGAGTATCGACGACTTCAATCGCGACTTCGACTGGAGACGCGTGCGCAAGGCTGATCGAAACATGCTCGCCTCTGTTAATCCTGTGCTGGATCCATTGCTGGTGACACCTTTGCGAAATGCAGCAGTAAGATCAGCGTGGGGTCGTGGCAAGATCGACATTCCTCCGGGAATCGCTCGCAAGCTCAACGACACGACTGTGATCACAAGCACCGCACCAGCAGCACCACGCTTTCGTCCGAACCTGGCTAAGGATCTGCGTGTGAATACGGCACCGGATCGTGCCAAGGGACAGAAGTTCCAGGTGCGAGATGAACGTCGCGGACGCGGTGCACCACAAGCGGCGCAAACGTCACAACAACCTGTTGCTCCGCAGGCTCAACCTGAGCAGGCGAAACGTGGCGCTGCGAATTCACAACGTGAACTTCGCCGTATCGAACAGCAGCAACGACAGCAGCAAAACGAACAGCGTCGAGTTGATCGTGGTGCGGCGCAAGCTGAACGTGCGGCCAGACCTGTGCGACAGCAACAACCACAAGGTGAACGCGTCGCAGCACCAGCACGACCGCAACAGCAACAACAGCGACGTGTGGTTGTTCCGCAACAGCGGCCACAACCACAAATGCGTCGTGAATCAGCACCAGTGCGGAGCCAACCAGCGCCGCGTGTAAATCGGCCGCAGCCGCAACCGCAGGTGCGACGTGAGCAAGGCCCGCCGGTGCGTTCACAACCAGCACCGCGCGCACAACCGCAGCCGAAACCGGCTGCTCCACAGCGTGCGCAGCCTCAGCAACAGCAAAAGCAGGAAAAGGCTGCACGTCCAACCGCAACCCAACCGTCTCAAGGCGGCGGTAAAGGTAAGGGACCCAAAAAGCCTTAACCTTCTTAGCCACGGATTTCACGGATTCCATCCTTGAAATCCGTGGCTTTTTTTCTTCCTTCCAATACGCCGGGGAAAGTCTTCCGTAATGCAGTTACAACGGCGAAGTGCGGCGTGAGTGGGCCGAGCAGCAACACCGTAATTCCCACGATCGCGAACAAGGCTACGAATGAACGTAAGGTGAGCGCAACCCACATTAAGTAAATGAGAGGTGTGAACAAAATAATTCCCGGCACGGCACCAAGTACCAATAACATCAGGTGTTTGATGGAAAAGATCTCGCGCCCTTTCCGCGCCAGCACAAATCCGAGCGCGCCGAGATTAAATAAAAAGGACCACGTAAACAGGTAACTGCCGCCCTTCAAGAACAAACTGGTCAACGCCAGCAAAATCAACGACCAGAGATAACCGCCGGCCATTAAGTTTGAAACGCCCACCGCACGACTAAGCTTACCGTTCACTACCAGCAACACACAGATCGTGATGACGATTAAGAGCGCCATCCACAAGTTGTTTTCTTCTGAAGAGACGGCCATTTGCAGCAGCGCCTTTATCGGAAACAGAAGCACAACGGTGCTTATCACGCTCAGCGGAACCGCCGTTACACTTATTAGTAGCCCGTTGACGGTGAGATGATTGTTTTTGAAACCGAACGCTACCAGCGCGACAAAGATCAAAAAGACCACGACCGCCAAAGGCACGACCCACTGCTCGGAGTAAGAGATTAGAGTGGAGTTTAAGACGTCAAAATAAACTCCATTATGGTCAGCCGTGCTTGTCAAATTCAGATTGCCGAAATGGCGCGTCAAAGCGAGCGCGGTTGAGCCCTGATGCTGAAGAGTGCGGTGGTCTAAGTTCGTCAGATTATCGAGCGAGCTGTGATAATAATTGCGGCCTACAATGTGAGCGAAATTGAGTCCGACTAAACCCCTTTCCTTGAAAATAGTAAAGTCGGTCTTGTTTGGCATCAGCTCGTATATCGCCTGCGAGAGCGAATTCGCCGTCGGGTGTGGAGCAGCTTTGCCAAACTCTTTGATGAGCCAGCCATTCTTGGGGCTGGTTTCAAACATGAGGACCGGACCGCTACTGCCACGCGCATCAAAGTTGAGAACAACTCCAACGTCTTTGGCCCAGGGATGGCGATATACAAAAGCCACGGCTCCGAGCATTCCGACCTCTTCAGCATCGGTGAAGAGAGCGATGACATCATTCCTCAACGGCTGACTTGATTTTAAAGCCCGCAAAGTTTCCAGTATTGATACCACTGCCGCACCATCATCACTGGCGCCGGGACTTGGCGGCACACTATCGTAATGGCATACCAGCGCAACGGCTTTCTCATCAGTCGTTCCTTTTAATCGAACAAGGATATTCGTGGCGTCTGGCGTTTGTTGGATCTCGGGCCTGAGTCCTAACGCGGCCAGTTCGTTCTGGATGTAACTGGCGACCGCCGCGTGCTCCGACGTACCGACAGGGTGCGGGTTCTGAGCGATGACTGTCAGATGCTTTAAGGCCCGCTCGGCAGAAAACTCAGTAAGGGGCGCGTTGACTCCCGCTGCAGGAGGAGGATTCAGTCGATAAACGACCAAAAGCGCTGCGACGATGACGAGCACGATGCTCACGACGCTCAAAACGTAAGCGGAATTGATCCGGCGTAAGACAGAGACAGCATGCCTCTTGTCAGGAACGTTCGGTTGGGACTTCGCGCTTCTGGCTTCGCTAGGCATCATGGCTCCGAGGCAGTTGGATATGGTGAGTTGAGCGCACTAATAATCGCACTAATAATCGAACTAATAAAGGACCAGCTCGCCTTCTCCGAACCTGAAGAGTTTTGCCCTCGTTAACGAATCCGGATTTCAGAGATTCAATCCTTGAGATCCGTGGCTTTATTTCTTCCTTCCGACACATACCTGTGATAAGAATACGCCTCCCCGACTCCTGCTCCCCTGTCTCGAGTCGTTCACGTCCGTACAGACTACCCTGGTGAAGGAGCCCTCTCATGAAAGACGATTCTTTACAACCCAGCAGACGTACTTTTCTAAATCAAGTCGGAGCCGCAACCCTCGCCGCAGGAGTAATCAGTGTCGAGCCGTTGCTCGGAATGGAGCACTCTCAAGCTCATGCCGCCAATGGATCGAACCAGCGTGCGAACGAATGCTCAAAGCTCCGTCGCGATGCCGCCAACGCAGGACTTCAATCGACGCCGCAGAACCTGCAACACCCAAACAACCAGGATGAAGACCTCTATCCAAACAAAATTGGCAACTACTCGAAAGGTCTGCCACACAACAACGACGGCACTGTGGTCTTGAGCGCATACAATGCGATGCTCCAGGCAATAAACACTGGCAGCCCGGCAGACTTCGATGCGATCCCTCTCGGTGGCAGCACCCGCCTGACTAACCCGCAGGCAGGTCTGGCCTTTGATCTCGAGGGTCCCGATGCTCATGCCCTCGACCAACCGCCGGCACCCGCACTCGCAAGCCGCCAACAAGCGGCTGAGATTTCAGAGAACTACTGGATGGCACTTCTACGAGATGTGCCTTACACGCAGTACGCTGCGAATCCAATCGCTAACGCAGCCGCTGCGGATTTGACGTTGTACGGCGCAGATTTTCCGGGTCCAAAAGACGGCGGCGCCGTTACGACAGCAACTCTCTTTCGCGGTCTGACACCCGGCGACAGAGTTGGACCATACCTATCGCAGTTCTTTTATCGGGACTGTAACTTCGGCGCCAACAAGCTAGAACAGAAGATTACGACGACTTTGGCCGGCCTCAATTACATGACTGACTTCAACACGTGGCTCGCAGTGCAAAGAGGAATCGCACAGGGACCAGATGCTTTCGATCCGGTGCCCCGATACATGCGCAACGGTCGTGACATTGGACAATGGGTTCACATCGACGTTTTATTTCAAGCCTACTTCCATGCGTTTCTGATTCTCGCCGGCGCAGGTGCACCTTTCGACGACGGCAATCCTTACAACAACAACCCCAGCCAGACCGGATTCGGCACGTTTGGTGGTCCACACATCGCAACGATCTTGTGTGAAGTATCAACGAGGGCTTTGAAAGCAGTTTGGTTTCAGAAGTGGTTTGTGCATCGCCGGCTGCGTCCCGAAGTCATGGCGGAGCGAGTCAATCGGACACTCAATGCGGGCGCAGGCTATCCGGTCCATCCCGAGATACTCAACTCGTTCAACGATTCAAATCGACTCAAGGGTTTCATGCCCGCAGGCAACGCCTTGTTACCGATGGCGTTTCCCGAAGGCTCACCGACGCATCCCGCTTACGGCGCCGGACACGCAACCGTCGCGGGCGCATGTGTCACCATTCTCAAAGCATGGTTCAACGAAACTACCCGACTGGTGGACATCGCACTCACTCCAATCCAGCCAACTGACGACGGTTTGACCCTCGTGACTTATCTGGGCTCTGACGCTGGAGATCTAACGGTTGGAGGTGAACTCAACAAGATCGCCTCGAACGTGGCACTGGGGAGAAACACCGCTGGCGTGCACTGGCGCTCCGACGCAACTGAGTCGTTGAAACTCGGCGAGCAAATCGCAATCGGAATCCTGAAAGAGCAGCGAGCTTGTTATAACGAAGTATTCAACGGCTTCAGTCTGACGAAATTCGACGGCACAACGATAACAGTGTGAAAATCCGGGTTTTTATCCGCGTTCATCTGTGGCTAAAAAATCTCGACGATAGCAAGCCCGCCAGGAGGAATTTGAACGGACACGACGCCGTTGTTTGGCTTTAATGAGGTGTCGCTGGTCCATTCGGTGGCGCGTTGAATCTGTTTACCTGAAATAGTCACATTAACGTAAGCACTCCGATCGACCTGCGCCATTCCCTGTTGCGTCTTGAACACGCCATTGTTATTCAGCAACGTCACCACCCAACTGTTCGCCGTGCGATTGATCAAATACTCGACGTCGCCGGTAACCTTCAACGGTAGTGCATCAGCAAAAATATGAGTCAGCAGGTGCGCAGCGAACGGAACCATTCGCTCGTCTTCACCCAACATATCCGGCACCGCGACGAAGACAACACTTCCCTTCCCGACCTTGTTGATAGTCACTAACGGCTCGCTGTCGGGGATCGTAATCAACGGCGTCGCGCCTTTGAGCTCGATTCTTTCAAACCGGAAGATCTGACTCTTCAGATCCTGCGGCTCTTCACCCGGCGCAAGACAACTAGCGTTATGCGCCCAGCCCGTGTCATTCAACAGTCGCACACCCAAAAACTGCTGGGGCAACTTTTTAACCTGCGCCGCATTGAGCACAACAGTGCCGCCGTTGCGAACATAATCTTCTAGCCGCTTAATCCACTCGTCGGACCACTCGATCCGCCCACCAACAACAACCGCGCGATACGACGGCAACAGTGTTTGAATCTTCGACTTCGACTGCTGCACATCTGCGGCCGTCAAAACATCGAAGATGTCGCCAAAAACACCGTTAACAAACGACTGCCGATCCGCGATCGCAGGTTCACCTTCAACCACGAGCCCCGGATAGTACGCAACTCCAAACAACTCACGCAGTGCGCGATCACCGCGATCGATCTGAGAGACTTCAAATGGCCACTGCGGATAATCCGTCATCTCGAATCCGTGAGCTGGATCCAACAAGAAAGCCACCGGCGTGTACGGAGTGCCACGATCCGGATGTTTCTCGGCGAAACGAACAAACTCATCCGTGATTCGGCCGAGCGGATTCAGTTGAAATGGATGATCGCCAGGTCCGGGTTTGAAAAACTGATCCTGACCCTGTTCGAGATAGATCGCCGAAGCACCGGACATGTAATAGAGGTAATAACTCTTCCGATACCACGACAGCGACGGTCCCATCGTTGGGCCATAACGCGAATGGTAGAAGAAATCAGGACCAGCGAAGTTTTGCTGCTTCGTGAATGTAGTAGCGGTGTCGCCAAAGTTTGGTGCGTGATAGTAAAGAAACGAACCGCCGAATTGTCGCGCTGCCCCGCGCGTGAAAGCGATTCGCATACCCCACATCGGCATGACTGCGGCAGTCTCCATGCCGAGTAGATTCACGCCCCACTGGCTCAACGCATGCGCAAACGAGATGCTCGACGTCGATTGCGCGGGAATCAACTTGTCCCACATGGGCCCGGTTTCAGTGTGAAACGTGTCGCGCCACTTTCTCGAGATGGCGTTTGAGTAAAACTGCCGGTGCGCTTCCAGTAACTCGCGCCGCGTCATCGACGGCGAAATCTTCAACTCCGCCGGCGCCGACTCCCAAACGTAACCAACGCTCTCGCCCGAGACCCAACCCAGAAACTGATCTTTCAATTCACCGTTGAGTAGATGCCATGCCGCCTGGCCGTCAGCGTCGTTGAACGTCGCACCTCCATAGTTGATGAGAATTGCGAATGGGACTTTGGTCTCACGAATGTAACGAAGAAACGGACTTCCTTCCTTCAAATACTCCGGCACGTTGTTGATGTAAACGACCGGAACCACCAGCTTTGATTGAAACAACGGCACATCGCGAGCACCCTTGTACTTCGCGACAAACTCTTCAATCGGCTCAGCATTGAAAGGAAACAGCGGTCGCTCGGCTTCAGGCTTGTCGAGAAGCGGCCAAAACTCCTTCGCGATATTCCACGGCATCAGGAAATCGCGCCCCGCGACTTTCGGTCGCACCCACGCTTCCGGAATTCGCCCGGCGTCTACGCTACTCAGCAACGATGTGAACGGCTTGCGCGTAACGGACCAGTTACGCAAATAACGGTTCGTCGCAAAATCCGGCTTCTGTCTGCCTGACGGTTTGAAACCGAGATCGCTAGTGAGCAGGAAACAGTCGACATGCCGGCGTGCGTCGGCAGTCTTCTCGATCATTAACGACACACGCGCCGGACCTTGTTTCAACGTCGCGTTCGCGCTGTCCCAGGCAAACGACCAACTCCAGTACAAACTGACTTCGTCATGAGGATCGATGACGTCCTTCCCGCCAAAATCATGTCGAAAAACCTCGGCGCCATTCTGAGCAATCGTGACGGTGAAGTTTTCATTTCTCTTCGCCCAGTCAGCGTAACGCACCCAAAATGTATATTGCCCTTCACGCGGAATCTGAAGGTCCTGATACAACGTGGCGCGAACTTCATCGGCGCTCGCAGCGGCGGAGTTCCATTCGCTTTCACCACCCTGCGTCCACTCGGCTGACACGCCTGGTCCATTGATTCCCCAGCCCGGCGTCTTTGCGCGCGGCAGATTCAGGTACGACGGATTAAGCACCGGTTCGCCGAGTTTGCCGGTCGTAAACCCGCGCATGTTTTCGGCTTCGTACCAGAGGTACTCACCGGGCGGTCTGGTTTGAGAATAAAGTGGTGTGGTTAGGAGCAGAAGAATCCACAGATTACGCAGATTCTTTTTAATCTGTGCCATCTGTGTAATCTGTGGACTACCCGAGAGCTTCGAGACACTCACTGATCGTCCGCTGACGGCACGTGAACATCGGCGTGTCGCGCAGCGTGTAGGAGCTGGCTTTGGTTTCGCGAAGCTCCTGGACCAGATCGAGAAAGTCCGAAGGATAGTCGGTCTCGAAAGCGACGACAAACTCCTGATCGTCGAGACCAAAGGAATAGGTGGTATGCAGTTTTACAGAGCGATACTTCGAGCCGATGCGGATATGTTCATCCATCATCTCCTGTCGCTGCTCTGCGGGTCGTGAGTACCATTCACGAGTTTTCACGAATGGGTAAACAAAAAGATACTGTGATTTGCCGGGCACGATGTGCAGACGATCTTCGACGTGCTCGGGATTATCCTTGTCGATGTACATCGAGCGCTTGGTCATCGAGAGAAACGATTGCGATGGCTCGATGTACTTGGCCATTTCGGTTTTGTTGAGGCGCGCGGTCATCTCCTGAATTGGATCGAGCTCGTAACCGATGCGCCAGATCATGAAATCTACATTCGTACGAAGACCAATAGTCGAATAGGAATGAATCAATAATGACCGGCGAAACTCGTCTACAGTCTTAACAAATCCGTCGCGGCAGCGCTGCTTGTCCTCTGCGGCGAGCAAGCGCCACTCAGGACGCGCATGATAAAAAGTGAAATTGACGAACTGTCTGGGGAGCTTCGCCTTTTCTACTTCCACTTCCGCAGCGGCAGGCGCAAGCCGAAGGGAACCGCGTGAGGCATTGCCTGGATCCTTATCGCTACTCATTGTTTTTACCTCTGATCCGGATATGATGACTGACCCTGGAAGATTCAGCGATGCGGAAGTTATTCTGCCCAGTCTCCAGTGGGAATGCAACCCGTGGCAAGATCTGCGGCGGAATCGTGTAAATCCTGCAAATCTTGTCAACTCTGACCCAATACGGAATAAAATCTTCCGCTCGCACGTCAAACTGTAACGATGAATGAAACGACATCCATGGACCACGAAAGATCACGTCGCTCTTTTCTGAAACTGTTTCCGCTCGGAATCCTCGCGGGTGTTTTTGCATCAATCGGCGGAGCAGCGTTTCGTTTTCTGCGTCCGAAACTATCTGCCGCGACCGATAGCTGGCTCGATGTGGCGGCTGTCTCTGAACTAACGGGACCTCAGCCTCTCAGCCGCAAGATCGTCGCCGAACACATCGCGGGTTGGGCCATCACCACCGAAGAACACAACGTCTTCGTGTTACCCGCAAAGAACAATCAGGTACTCTCGGCTGTCTGCCCGCACGAGGGTTGCGAGGTCGCGTGGGATCAAAACACGAGTCGCTTTTCGTGTCCCTGCCACGAGAGCTTCTTCGCGGCGGATGGCGCACGGATTAGTGGTCCAGCTCCACGCGGACTCGACTCACTACCCATGCGTGTTCAGGACGGAAAACTGCAAGTGCAATACGTCGCGAAGGAGCAAGCGACTCGCGCATGACTCCTCCGGATGGAAAGGCACACGTGTGGGCTGAGACGACGGGCGGGATCGTCGGCGTTCTTCTCATCGTTCAGTTTGTTACTGGAGTGTTGCTGGCGTTTTATTATGTGCCGTCAGTGGACCACGCATACAC
>DASTVU010000176.1:0-5552 GCA_035758935.1 Pyrinomonadaceae bacterium
CACGCCCGTTAACAGACCACCAGCGCTCCCACCTTCGATCACCAGCCGATCCTTCGACGTGTATTTCATGTTGATCAATGCTTCTGCGCAGGCGATGAAGTCAGTGAACGTATTCATCTTGGTCATCATCCTGCCGGCCTGACGCCACTCCTCACCAAGCTCACTACCACCACGAATGTGTCCAATGACGAAGATCACACCGCGATCGAGAAGACTGAGTCGAGTTGAAGAGAACGTTGGTGGGATGGAGTAGCCATAGGATCCGTATCCATAGAGAAGCAGCGGCGCAGAACCGTCCAACTTCACGCCCTTTCGATAGACCATCGACATCGGAATCTTGGTTCCATCCGATGCAGTTGCGAAAACACGCTCCGACTTGTAATTGTTCCGATCAAAACCACCGGGCACTTCCGTCTCTTTCAGCAACGTCGACTTGCCGGTGTTCATGTCGTAATCAAATACGGAATTCGGCGTGACGAGTGAATTGTAGCTGTACCTTACGACATGAGTGTCAAATTCACGGTTCGCCGAGGCGAAGACGGCGTAAACGGGCTCGGGAAACTTGATGCGCTGGCGTTTATTAGTCTTGAAGTCAAGAACCTCGAGTTGCTGCAGACCGTTTTCCCATTCAGACAGCACGGCATGATTGGCGAAGAGAGTGACACCTTCAACCTTTACCGCCGGGTTGTGTGCGACAAACTCTTTCCAGTTTTTCTCTGAAGGATCGCTGATAGGGGCGGTCACGACACGAAAGTTTTTTGCGCCTTTATTGGTGCGAATGTACAGAAGATTGTTTCGATAATCGACGTCGTACTCGTGTTCCTTTTCGCGCGGCAGGACCACTTTGAACGTTCCATTCGGATCGTCAGCACGCAGAAATCGCGCTTCGGTCGAGGTCTTGCTGAACGCGTGAAGAAAGATTACTGCCTTGTCGAGTGAGCGATTGACGCCGATGTCAAACAGTTCGTCCTTCTCGTCATAGACCAGATCGTTCTTGTCGGTTCCGAGGACGTGTCGGAAAAACTTGTCACTCCGTTTGGTAACCGCATCTTCAGTCACATACAAGAGGGTTTTGTTGTCGTTGGCCCAGACGACGCTCGTGACACGTTCGATTCGTTCCGAAAGTAATTGGCCAGTACGCAGATCTTTTACCTGCAAAAGGTACTGTCGATAGCCGGTGTTATCGGTGCTGTAGGCGAGCAGGTTCCCATCATCGCTCGGGATAAAGTCGCCTACGCTCATGAACTGCTGACCCTTGGCCAGTTCATTCACGTCGAGCAGGATTTCCTCTGCCGCTTCAGTACTGCCTTTCTTGCGGCAGAAGATTGGATACTGCTTACCTTCGACAGTGCGCGAGTAGTAGAAGTAGTTGCCGTAACGATAAGGCACATTGGTGTCAGTCTGCTTTATATGACTGAGCATCTCGTTGTAGAGCTTTTCCTGTAACGGCGCCGTGGGTTTCATCACCGTGTCGGTGTAGGCGTCTTCAGCCTTGAGATGAGACATCACCGCGGGATTCGTTTTTTCGCGGAGCCAGAAGTAGTCGTCGACGAGTGTGACGCCATGAATATTAGTAGTCTTTGTTTTCTTCTCTGCCATAGGTGGTTGAGGCGCGCCCGCTCCTCCATTTGACTGGGCTGTGACTTTACTACTGTTTGGAACGCATAGAACAAAGAGCAACAGCAGAAAAAGCAAACGGGACTGGTTTCGCATGCAGCACCTTCCTCATAAAAACACAACTTTAAGTAAAGGGGAGATCACTTTTGCTAACAGCCGGCGCACGGCCGGCTAATCGTGAACCGTTCAACCGCGGGGTGGGTTTCCCCAACCGGAACCCAGATATTTTCCATCTTCGACGATGCACGGCACAGTTGGATCGCCGTCCGAATAAGAAAACATTTCGGCGCGTCGGGCTTTGTCGTTCTGCGCGTCGTATTCGATAAAGGGAATACCTTTGGAGTTGTAGTGGTCGCGTGCCTGCTGACAATACGGACAGCCGGGCTTTGTGTAAATTACTAAGGCCAAGTTTTTGGTTACCCCCGCGAACCGTAGCGGTTGAGCGTATGAGTGCTCACCGCACGTTAATGTACAAATTTGAGCAAGTTGCGATTATACTGCCGCTGCCTATGAGTGAACAAAGCGCAGGGAACGGCACCGTCGACAACGGCTCGTCGGATCTGCTCGATCCCTACGAGAAGCTCATTAATCTCGACATATTGGGTAACGAAGTGAGCGTTCCCGAGAAGAATCGCCTGCTACGTTGCTTTCAATACCTGTCCATCAACACGATCTCTTACGGCGATTTCTGTTGGAATGGTGAGTGTACAAACTGCCAGATTTGGTATCACTTGAAGGGCCAGAACGAACTGAGTGACAGGCCAGCGCTCTCTTGCCGGCTGGAATGTGAAGAAGGAATGGTGATTACTAAACTGAGTCGTTTTATCGAGTTGGAGGGGATTACGAAATAGGGGAGAGTAGGTTCTCGCGTTACCAATCTCGCCGCGCATCTCGAAGATCACGACGAAAGTCACGCACGTCTTGACGACGTTCACGCCGGTCCAGTCTTAGTTCATGACGATCGTCAAGAAAACCCCGCCTCAAAGCGCGACGATCCCATCTGATCTCCCGTGTGTCTCTCCTGATTTCGCGCCGGTCAGAACGCAGCTCTCTCCGTTCCGAGCGATTGATGCGTCGTTGTGCGTTAGCAACGCTTCCGGTCACGCAAATCATAGAAACCAGCAATAAGAAACCAGCCAACACTTTCCTTGTCATCTGAATACCTCCAATCACCAAGTTGAGATATTAGACGCGTCACTCGACTGGATGGCCGACGTTTTCTTCTCAATATTTCGGGACGCTAGGATCTACCTCGTCCGACCAGCCCAAAATCCCGCCTTTTAGATTTATCAGTTTCCCTTTGAATCCTGAACGTTCAAGCGCCTCGATCGCACGCGCACTTCGTCCACCCATCTTGCAGTGGACCACTGTCTCGCGGTTCGGATCGATTTCGTCCATACGGTTCAGGACCTGGCCCAGCGGGATATGAATTGAGTTTGGTATGCGGCAATAAGCGAATTCGTTGTTTTCACGGACGTCGACGATCTGAATATCGTCGCCTTTATCGAGACGCTGTTTGAGTTCAGTTGAGGTTATTTCTTCCATAGTGTCTATCCTGTCAGTGTTTATGCTTGCAGCTTTGAGCCGAGACACACCTTACACTACACTTTGCTAAAAATCTCCTGTCCCAACGAAAGGCCCGCGTTATGAGATTCGAGTTTTACACAGAAGCCCTCGACAATGTGCCCAAATTGTCCGTCGATGGCACCGTAGATAACAGCATTCATTTTTCGCACTGGGAAGGCAATCGTACCCCAACTGAATTAAAGGCTGATACCTCAACCGAGATTGCGCTCAATCTTGCGGCGTCGCCGAACCGGTCGCAGTTAACGAATGGCATCGAGCTGGTAACTAACAACCATTTCGATACCGACGGTGTTCTGTCAGTTTGGACTGTACTCAACGGCGAACGCGCCCTACCTTATCGAGATCTTCTGATTGCGGCAGCTGAAGCAGGAGATTTCTCAGAGTATTCGAGTGACGATGGTGTGCGGGTCAGCATTGCGATCCAGGGCTCTGACCAGGCCAGCCCGAATAATGACGACGGTTCACCGCTGGCAATGCTCATCGCCGGGGAAGAAGTCGATGATGATGCGCGCGCTTACGAGCTGGTGTTGCCGCGAGTGGAACATCTGCTGACAAACATCAACGACTATGAACCGCTCTGGCGCGAAGGATGGAACAATGTCTCTGCAGCGATTGAGAGTTTTGAGCAAGGGAAATCAAAAGTCACAGAATATTCCGACGAGAAGATTTCACTGATCACTCTCGCGCCTGAGATTTTCGATGGCGCCGGTTTTAGTCCCACCAGACATTCAGCTCCATTCACTGCGATCTCAAAATTTGCCAAAGGTGAGCTCTTTCTGATCGCGATTCCCACGAGCGGTGGTTGGTTTTACCGGATCGATTACCCCTACTACTCCTGGGCGGAAACGGTTGTGCGTCCACGAATTGAGCATCGCGATCTCAGCGGTGCGCTGAAGTTGCTCAACGACAGGGAAGGCAATCGCGACGGTAAGTGGCAAACGGATAATCGCGAGATGACTTCGGCAGTGAAGTTTCTCGACAATGCTCGAACGTTGGCAGCTTCGCGATTAGATCCGCAGACGGTGGTGCAAGTTTTGCACAGTTCTCTTGTGACAGCAGCAAAGGTCTGAGCTTTGTACTTAGTGCTTTGTGCATGGCTGCCAGCAAAGGACCAAGTACAAAGTACAAAATACTAATCAATGCACGACGTAATCATCATCGGTGCTGGACCAGCCGGACTGTCGACAGCTTTCTGGTGTGATGAGTTGGGTCTCGATACGCTTGTGCTCGAACAAGCGGAAGAAGTCGGTGGACAACTTCTTCGTGTTTACAACCCCATCGAGAATTACCTTGGATTAAAAACTCGCAACGGCAAAGAACTGCTCGATCTTTTTACCGCGAATGTTGACAACGCCGAATTTGATCTCTGGACGCAAACGGCGATCGCGTCCGTCGATTTGAAGGCAAAGCGTGTTTCGCTAGCGAGTGGCGAAGAACTTCAGTCGATCGCGATCGTGATCGCAACTGGGGTTAGGCCCAGACAACTTGGCGTGCCAGGTGAGAAGGAGTTTGTTGGCAAAGGGATGATAGAATCCGCTGCCCGCGATCGAGAGTTCTTTGCCGGCAAGGACGTTTGTGTAGTTGGTGGTGGCGATGCGGCAGTCGAGAATGCGCTCCTGCTGGCTGAAGTTTGTCCGACGGTTACTTTGGTCCATCGCAGGAAGAAACTACGCGCGCGTCAGGAGTTTATAGAGAAGCTTCAGGCAGTTCATTGCATCACTGTTTTCACTGAGTCTGTACTGACGCGTATTATTGGCGAAGATGACGTTGTCGCCGTTGAGATTCAACGCAAACAAGGATTGAAGCCGTTTCAAGTCGCCGTCCGTGGTGTATTGATTCGCATTGGCGTCGAACCGAATACCGAGCTTTTCAAAGATCAGCTTGAGACAGATGAAAAAGGGTTTTTAGTGGTGAATAGCCGCCAGGAAACAAATGTGCCGATGGTGTTCGCAGTCGGTGACGTCTCGAATCCTCTGGCGCCGACGATCAGTAGTGCAACCGGGGCCGGCGCCACCGCTGCGAAAGTAATTGCAAGTCGCTTGAATTCAAGGGCCGCTAAATGAACGAGGTTGAAACGCCTTATCTCGATGCTCACGTTGCGGCTTATCCGATCGAGTACATTGCCGGTATCGATCTCTACAATGCCGGAGAGTTTCATGCGGCCCACGACGCGTGGGAAGAACGCTGGATGGGTGAAGTTGGACCAAAGGAAAAACTGTTCCTGCAGGCGATGATCCAATCCGCGGTCGCGTTTCATCACCTGGATATTGGTCGACCCGGGGCCGCGCGACAGATGTACTTGCGAGCGAAAGAGAAGTTTGCGCGTTTGGGAACGACTGTTTTTATGT
>DASTVU010000177.1:0-6147 GCA_035758935.1 Pyrinomonadaceae bacterium
TTGTATCGACGATTCATCTCGGCGGTGTACAACGGAATCTTCAGACTGCTTTTCGGATTCAAAGTTCGCGACATCAATTCCAAACCTAAAATCATTCGGCGCGATAAATACGAACTGCTTCACCTCGAATCGGACGATTGGTTTGCCGACGCGGAGATAATGATCCGGGCCCGCGAACTCGGTCTGAAGATTGGTGAAACACCGGTCCATTTTAAGAGCAACGACACCAGAGGTTCGTTTGTGAAGCCGAAAGCAATCCTCGAGTTCAGCTCAAATCTCTTGAAGTACCGGTTCTCACCCAGGCAGCGAACGAAAGCCGGATCGCTTTCGGGTTCCACTGTTAAGTAAACATTAGTCCTGTACTTCTACTCGCCGATGTTTCCGCGAGGGTCAGGACGTCGGACGTCGTCCTTGGATACAGTCAGTACCGTCAGCGGTAGCGGATGGGTACGTCGTAGACGCGCTCGGCTCCAACAGGCTACGCACCCATCCGCTATCGCGGACGGTACTGACTGTGTCCAAGTGCGTACTTGTACTCCCGAGGCAGAGGCCAGTAACGTTAGTCTTCTACTCGCCGGGCGATACAAATGGCCGACACTCCAAACGGAATTTTCCCGCGTTTGAGAATAAATCGCTCAGCAGCGAACAACTGAGCAAACGGGCCATTCATCAGCGAGATGTTTATCCCGTACTCGGTCGCCGCGCTCAAACCCAGCCAGCGCATCACGGAACGCACTACCAGCACGGGGAGAAAAAAGCTGATATTTGCGTAGCTGGACCACTCTACAGAAAACCCTGCCGCTTCAACTGCCTTCAACAAACTCGGCAACGTATAACGACGCCGGTGGTTGCTCACATCATCCTGAACGCCCCAAAGGAACATAAACGCCGGCACAAACAACAGGATTCGCCCGTCGCGACGTAAGACTCTTCTCATCTCTCGCAATCCGGCAACGTCGTCGTCAAGGTGTTCGATGACATCGAGTGCGGTGACTAATTCAAAAGAATCGTCTTCGTAAGGCAGATCCTCAGCGGCCCCAAGCCTGACGGAATCCAAACCGCGCTGGCGGCAAAACTCGACGGCCTGCGGAGAAATGTCAACGCCTTCCGCCTTCCCGTAGGCAGCCAGCATCTTGAGATTCGCTCCCGTACCACATCCGACGTCGAGAATGCTCGGACTCGTGTTATTGAGCGTTGCACAAATTCTCTCTACGAGGCTCTGAATGATTCGCCGTCGCCCTACATACCACCAGTGACTCTCCTCAACCTGAAACAGGATCGGATAGTGATGCGACTGCATCTCCTTCGGCAGATCAGCGGCGATGACGTTATTCGACACGTTAAATGCTCCGAGGCGACTCTAAGATGCTTCACTCACCTCTCAAAACTGTCGAAGGATCAACCCTGGTTGCGCGATGGGCGGGGAGATAGCAGGCGAGGAGTGCGACGGCTATAAGCAGCAATGCAACCATAATGAAGGTGAGAGGATCATTCGGCGTGAGCCCGAAGATTGAGCTACTCAGCCACCGCGTTAACACAAAGGATCCGGCCAGTCCGAGTATTAGACCAAGAAACACGTCACGCATTCCCTGTCTGATGACCATCAACAGTATCTCGCGCGTATTAGCGCCCAAAGCCATCATTATTCCAATCTCGCGGGTGCGTTGCCTGATCACATGAGCCACGATCCCATAAACCCCAACTGCTACGAGTAATAAAGCAACGATTCCGAACAGGCTTAGTAACACAGCTTGAAAACGCTGTTGAGAGGTGGCATTCGCGACGATCTCGTTCATGGTCCGAACGTTATACACGGGCTGATCAGCGTCGATCTGGCTCACCGTGGTTCGTAGTGCTTTTGCAAAGCTCTCAGGCTGAGTGCTCGTACACACGACGACTACGGGCCCGGGCATGGCAATGTAACCGTAAGGAAAGTAGAACGCGGGAAGCGCTTCCTGCTGAGGGTCAACGTTACGAACGTCGCCCACTACTCCTATAACTGTTCCGAAAGGATTATTTGTATCGGGACGAAAACGTTTGCCAATTGGATCTTCATTTGGCCAGTAACGACGCGCGAAGCTTTCGCTAACGACCAGCTCAAGTGGTCTATCGCTACGATAACGACCGGAGAACTCGTGGCCTTGCAACACCGGCACACCCATCGTCTTGAAGTAATTCGGAGTCGCGACGTGTGCTTCCGCAGATGTGCGTGCCTGATTTATCTCGTCATTACCTTCGATCGTGATTTCCATGGCCCAGTCGCTGGCTGTGCCTGGAGGACGTTCAGTCGCGGCAGCGTCGATCACACCGGGCACGGTACGCAACTGATCTAATAATTGACTGAAGAAGTTGACGCGCTGCTCCGGTGCACCATACTTGGATCCAGGAAGACTGACCTGCATCGTGATGACATTCTCAGGCGCAAAGCCCAGAGGCACGGCTTGTAGACGTCGCACAGTGCGAACCAGTAAACCTGCGCCAACTAGTAGCACTACGGCAAGCGTAACTTCCGACACCACTAGTACGCTGCGCAACCGGTGCGTTCTCCGGCTACCACTGCTCCGACTGCCTTCTTTCAATCTCTCACTGAGATTTAGATGTGACGCCCACCACGCAGGAGCAAGTCCGAATATCGCTGCGGCAATTGCCGTGATGATTAGAGCAAAAACAAGAACACGACCGTCGATGTGAGTCTCGCTCAGACGAGCGATGTTTTGCAGGTTGCCGGAGACGATCAGTCGTGTTCCCCAATACGTTAGAAATAAGCCGACGAGTCCGGCCAGGCCTGCCAGCAACAGACTTTCGATCAGCAACTGCTTCATCAAACGGACAGGACCAGCACCTAAGGCGGCTCGAACTGCCATTTCCTGCTGTCGCGTTGCGGCGCGGGCGAGGAGGAGATTAGCGACGTTCGCGCATGCAATCAGCAGCAGTAAATAGACTGCTCCGAACAATGCAAGCATCGACATTCGAACACCTTCTGGCACGAGCCAGTCATAAAATGTTCGCAAACGCAGGCTCCAGCCGGTATTCGATTGCGGATTCTGTTCTTCCAGCCGACGGGCCAAGACGTTCATCTCGGCAATTGCTTGATCAAGCGTGACGTCTGATTTCAGTCGCCCGACAATCGCCAGGTTGCGATTTGCGCGATCGGCGCGCCACGGCTCTTTTACAGGATCTAATACAAGGGGAACCCATAAGTCTCTGCCGGTGAATCGGAATCCACGCGGCATGATGCCAACGACGGTATAACTCTCACCATCCAACAGGATCGTTTTATTGACGAGCGATGAATCGCTGCTGAATTGCCGTTGCCACAAACCGTAACTCAAGAGCGCGACGCGATTGTTCCCGGATTTTTCTTCTTCGGGGAGAAAGCTTCGGCCCAGCAGAGGTGAGACTCCCAAAGTTGGCACCAGGTTAGCAGTGATGCGAGCGGCCGGGATGCGTTGCGGTTCGCCGCTGCCTGTCAGGTTGAATGTCGTTAGCTCGGAAGCTGCGAGTTGCTCGAATACCGACTGCTGTTTTTGCCAATCCTGAAAGTTTGGAACAGAGACTGAAGATTCAGTTCGGCCCTGTCCTGCATTACTCTCCCAGATGCGAATGAGACGATCAGGTTCTTTGTAAGGGAGTGGCTCCATCACGACTGCGTTGACGACACTAAAAATTGTAGTATTCGCGCCAATCCCTAGTGCAAGAGTAATGATGACCGTCAACGCGAAGCCGGGATGCTTCCGCAGCATGCGTACGGCGTATCGCGAGTCCTGCCAGAGAGTCTCAAGAATACGCATGATGGATGTTCCTGGTTTGTTTGGCTTTGCCTCGAAATCAGAAAACGCGCCTGGATGATGTCAGTACCGTAACGCGGTAGCGTCGGGTGAGTCTAGTAAATTCCTCAATCGTTAATCCACAACGTCGACCCGACGCTATCGCGTTACGGTACTGACATCATGGCATGCGCTCAACATACAAGCGGATGGGTGCGCCGCAGGCGATCACAAAAGGCTGCGCACTCATCCGCTACCGCGGACGGTACTGACTGTATCCAAGCATCGTCCTGACTTTTGAGGCAAAGCTGTCTAACACCTGTAAATGCAAAAATAACGGAACTTACGGCCGTAATAGTCTTTAGAAAGTGCCAGGGTCCGGAGTCAACAATTTCGGGCCGGTAAGAAAGAATTGTTGACGCAGGTAAATTTGGGGCTTTAGTATTCATAGCTGCGGGTATGGTCCAGTAACCCGCTCGCCCATTCAAACGCCCATTTTCCCGGCGTCCGACCACCCATTTGGCAGACTCACGTCAACCTGCCAACTCCAAGAGGACAATTGCCCATGAGTGCACAACCAGAAGTTTGGCGTGTCAGTACAGTTGAAGGAATTTTTGAAACTGATCTCGAAACATTGAAACAGTGGATCGTCGAAGGTTGCGTTCTACCTACCGACAAAGTCTGCAAAGGCAACTTGAGTTGGATCGACGCCGGGCGCGTCCCAAAACTCAAAGCTGCTTTCAGTGGAGAGAGGATACCTGCTCCCAAGCAAGACGTCTCGTTCGAGACCTTCGTAGAGTCCAACCCTGAATTTCGTAATTCGCCAAACTATTCGACCCAATCAACGGCGCAGGCCTTTCCACAGCAGCACGCAACCGCTTGTCACAACCACCCTGACGCTGCTCCGGATTATGTGTGTCGCATGTGCGGTGCGGCTTTTTGTAAGCAGTGTCCGAAGTTCGCTGGCGGTAAGGTACCGATGTGTCCGTTGTGCGGCGACTTGTGTCACGAGTATCAAGCCGTATTTGAAAAATCTGCTCGTGCTGCACTCCAGAGCTCAGGCTTCGGAATGGAAGACTTCGTCCGCGCCGTTCGTTATCCGTTCCAACACAAGTTTGCGTTGTTGACCGGTGCTGTGATCTACGCATTGCTCATGCTCGCAGGATTCCGCGGGGGCATCGTGGCGTGGATGATCTTGTTCGGGTGCATCTCACACGTCATCAGCCAGGTTGCGTGGGGCCGACTCAATCGCAGCTTCATGCCTGACTTCAGCTCGTTCTCACTGTGGGACGATCTTGTTGTTCCAGCGTTTCTCGGTGTGGGAATCATGATTGTTACGTGGGGTCCTGTCATCGTGCTGGTGTTTGCATTGATGTTCGGTGTGCTTAGTGGTGGCGGCGTGGAAGCATCGTCTTTGGTCCATGGAGACCAGGCTTCGGAAACAGTCAATTCAGAAGACCTCGACGTGCTGACTGATCCCGATGCCGATCCGCAAAAATTGGCAGAAGCGAACGAGAAGCTTCAACAGACTCGACCGGGTGCACAGATTGCGCGCGAAGCTGAACAGTCAAGAGAGGAAGCAAGTGATCCTGCCGGTCCTCTCAGGTACTTGTTGCCGTATTTCGGCTCCGGAATTCTTTTCGTCCTGCTCTTCCTGGTCTTTATCGCGTGGGGAATTTTCTATTACCCGATGGCTCTCACAGTCGCCGGCTACACACAGAGTCTTGGCTCAGTATTGAATCCACTCGTGGGGTTGGACACGATTCGCCGTATGGGCGCCACTTACTTCAAAGGCTTCGGAATGGTAATCATCGTCCAACTGGTTGCACTCGTCGTTGGCGCGATAATCGCTGTTGTGACCTCACCGTTCGCGCTTCCGTATATGGGGAACCTCGTCGGTAATTTTCTCAATGCAATATGCACGTTCTACTTCTATCTCGTGATTGCGTGCATTCTCGGATTGTCGCTCTTCAAGTGCGCTGATCGTTTGGGAATTGCGGTGGATTAAGAATTGTTATGCGACAGTTGAGTGCGATAACGCGCTGGAGTGGTTCCTACTAAACGCACGAAAGCTTTGCGCATCAAGTCTGAGCTGACGAATCCGCAGTTACGGGCGATCTGCTCGATGCTTTTCTCTGTTCGCTCTAATTCGCGGCGTGCCGCCTCAACGCGCATTTGCATCACATAGCGCGCCGGCGTACACCCGGTCTCGCGAGTGAACACGCGTTCAAAGTTTCTCACGCTCATTGCGGCGCGCTGTGCGAGCGCCTGCACGGAAAGATCTTTCTCGACGTGATCCGCGATCCAGACCTGAAGCTCCTGAATGCCCTTCATCTCCGACGCCTGTTTGGCTAACGACACACTCAACTGTTGTTGACCA
>DASTVU010000178.1:0-15795 GCA_035758935.1 Pyrinomonadaceae bacterium
CGACAGGAAAGTCAGCATTGCGTACGGTCAAGTCGAAGGAAAGCTTCCGTACGATTATCTTATCTTCGCCCTGGGTCGCCGGCTCGCAACCGAAAAGGTTACCGGTTTCTATGAACATGCGTACCATCTACTGAACGTCGATAAAGCTATCACCTTTGGAAAGGCCATCGAGAAGTTTACCGAAGGGAGAGCGGTTTTAGGCCAGTGCTTTGGCGCCCGCATGCCGGTCCCTGTATACGAATCGGCGTTCGCACTCGCACACATGCTAAAGGCGAAAGGCAAACGCGAGAGCACCACCATAACAGTCGTCACTCCTGAAACGCTCGAGTCGGAACTGGGAGACGCCGGCGCAGCCGCAGTGCTCAAAAAGGCCCTCGATGACCATCAGATTGAGTTGCTGCCAAACTTCCAAATCACGTCGGTGCAACGGAATTCAGCCTTAACCGGAACCGGAGATAAAGTTGACTTCGACCTGCTTATGCTTGTCCCGCCCTTTCGAGGATCGTCGGCCGCCCATTACCTGGGAGTCACAAACTACGACGGATACATACACGTCGACTCGAACATGCGCGTCGTCGGCCACGAAACACTGTACGCCGTCGGCGACTGCGTGGCGTTCTCAGGGCCAAAGATGGGCCATATGGCAGTGCGACAGGCGGAAGTAGCCGCTGCAAACCTGGCCGCAGAGATTGAAGGACGCAAACCCACCTCGGATTACATCCACGAGATGCGATTTGTAATTGATGAAATCGGAGGCGACAGTCTTTACGTGCATAAGGACATCGGGACGGATGAGCCGGCGATTGTCAGGCAAGGTCGGTTTTGGAGCTGGGCGAAACGCGTGCAGCAGGAATACTGGGAAGTTATGCATTCATAATTAGGGGCAAATATCATGAACGAGAATCACACAATTAACCTGGCTGAAATCCCGATTGGAGGAAAGGGGGGATTCATCTGGAATCGCCTGCACGAGGAACGCGAAAACATTTGCGAGGCCCTGATCAAACACACCGCACCGTCTGTTCGGGATCAGCAAAAAGGATTGCAAGCGCGTTTGCGCAAGGTCGATGATGCGCTCGATCGCTTGATGTCAGGTTCCTACGGCAGATGTTACAAGTGTGGACACGCAATCGATGAGACGAGACTTGATATTGATCCGGCGTTATCCCTTTGCCTCGATTGCTGGGATCGGGAATCTGTTCCTGGCGTCTTAGCCGAATCAGACTACGAGGCGTCAGAGACCGATGAGTTGCTAATCGAGGATTTAAAACCATTCGATACGATTTTGTTGCGCACACACAACAGCGACTATCGTATCCTCCTCCTTGATCCAAAGACCGGACGAGCGTTGGTCGAAGGTGGTGATTATATTCTCGAACCTAATGAAGCCCTTTTGCAGGGATCTGCCGTTGCGGGAGATGCATTGAAGCCGGGAGCGATTTGCGTTGGCTGTCGTCTTGAAATGTGGGTGGGGCCAAGAGTGTTTCTCACGTCACCTGTCAAAACCGTGCGCGTGAAACACAACGCTCCTGCCGAATCATTGCAGCAGATCTCAACCGCATTGCATTGAAGCATCAGGAGGTTTGGCTCGAAGTCACTGTTGGATGGTAGCGAATCGAGGAAGCTTGGCAAGCGGGTGTAAGGATTAGACCATGGGGATGCGTAAACTATGAAGATTCTTATCGCATACGATGGTTCCAACGATGCTGATGCGGCCCTGGAAGATTTGAAGCGGGCCGGATTGGATGCTGCGGCCGAGGTGTTAGTGATGTCTCTGGCCGACGTCTTTGTGCCGCCTCCAATTGAAGGAGAAGTAGACAACTCAATTCCGCTGTATGTGCCTGAGGACATCAGTCGTGCTCACGAACGAGCACGACACAAGCTGGACGATGCAGAGGCTTTGGCAAAGCGGGCTAGCGAACAAGTCAAGTCAGCTTTTCCAGACTGGCGTGTTAGATACGAGGCACAGGCCGATTCGCCGGCATGGGCGCTCATCCGGACAGCCGATCAATGGAAGCCCGATCTCATCGTGATGGGAGCGCAGGGCCATGCCGTCTTCGGCGGACGATTGATACTTGGCAGCATCTCGCAAAGAGTTCTCTACGAAGCGCGCTGCTCTGTTCGTATCGCACGCAGCTCACGCAAGGAGCGTAACGATCCCGTTCGGGTTCTGATTGCCGTAGACAATTCGCCGGATTCGAACACTGCCGTGGACGCTGTTTGCAGTCGTAACTGGCCCAAGGGATCCGAGGCCGCTCTGATTGCGGTTGTCGACACGGTGTTAGCGATCACTCCCAACCCCAAAGAGCCGTCCGTCGTGAAGTGGATTGAAGTTGGCGATGAAGCAAACTGGGATCAAGTACGTCAAATTTTCGAACCGCATGCAGAAAAACTGCGCGCTGCAGGATTACATGCAGAGGTATTGATTCGACGAGGAGCTCCGGCGGACCAGATCATCGACGAAGCTCACACGTGGGGCGCCGATTGCATCTTCCTCGGTGCGAAAGGGACAAGAGGAATAGATCGTTTGCTGCTCGGCAGCGTTTCCTCCGCCGTTTCAGCACGAGCGTTTTGCTCAGTCGAGGTCGTTAGACCAACAAAAACCGGTTAACGATGTGGCTTTTTGGCCAGCGTATCTGGAAAGGATTGATTTAAATCCTTGACGTTTTTCGGTGAGCCTTTCATTATGTGAGCACTTGACGTGACCGTCGTCACATTAAAGCGAATAGCGAAAAACTAGAATAGCTCGCCCCTTTCGAACTCAGGGTCATTCTTAATTTAGCGAAATTCAAGGAGGGCCTAAGCGTGTATCGGCTCATCAAAGCAGTACTAATCTGTGCCTTCATTATCTCGGCTCTTGTTTGGGTGAGTTCCAAAAGTTCGTCGCAGTCTGCGCAAACGAGTCAAGTCAAACACGCTGCCTACAAGGCTGAAGATTACGTAGGCAGCGAGGCTTGTAAGGACTGTCACGAAGACCAGTTCAAGTTCTTTTCGCCCACTTCCCACGCTAAGCTCACGAAGCTTGGCAGTTGGAAAGATAAAGCGACCGGTTGTGAGTCCTGCCATGGTCCAGGCAAGGCGCACATTGAGGAAGGTGATCCCAAAAAGATGATCTCCTTTAAGAACAAGTCTTCGAAAGAGATCTCGGAGACATGTTTAACCTGTCACTCAGGCAGAGAGGAACACAACAACTTTCGTCGCGGCGAGCACTGGCGCAACGACATCGGTTGCACTGACTGTCACTCATCACACTCTCCACCACGTGGCCGCCAACTGGCCGCTTCGAATGTATTCATCTCTTCGGCCAACGCACAAAAGCCGGGCTTTTCAGATTTGCGATTGATGAAAAACAGCGAACCACAGCTTTGTCTGAGCTGTCATGGGGAGACGAAACACCAGTTCCAATTGCCGTTCCATCACAAAGTGCTGGAAGGGGCCATGAAGTGCAGTGACTGCCATAACCCGCACGGAGGTTTTGAGCTTAAGCAGACGAGACTCGCGACTGGGGCCGACGCAGCTTGCATCAAGTGTCACGTTGACAAGCAGGGGCCTTTTGTTTACGAGCATGCGCCAGTCAAGACGGAAGGCTGCATCGCGTGTCATACACCACACGGTTCATCTAATCCGCGCATGCTAATCACGAGTCGCGTAGCGCAGCTCTGTCTGACTTGTCACAGCGTGGCGCATGGTGTCGGCGCGGAGGAGCCGGCAGGTCCGCAGCATAACCAGAACGCGCAATACGCCAACTGCACAAACTGTCACATCAAGATCCACGGCTCGCGCACGAGCCCGGTCTTTTTCCGTTAGCGAAGTGAGGATTGGGCCATGAGCACAAAGCAAAGAATTTCGCTGCACATAATCGGATTTGCGCTAGTTCTGATCGTGACGCAAGGTTTGGCTGTCGCGCAGTCACCGTCCCCTTCCCCCTCTCCCAAAAAGTCTGACTACAGCGAGACCCCGGTTGAGACTGGTGAGAAGGCCGGCGACTACACGGTCATTTCGAGTATCGAGTTTGGGTACCGTGGGCTTAGCGTCGACGGCGATCTCAACAAGTATCAAAGTGATCTGAATTACAAGGCCGGTCCGAGAATCTTTGACAGTTCATTCCTGCTCAAATCTACGGACGGCAAAGGCGGATTATTCGATTCTCTTCTTGCCACTTCAACAGGCTGGGGAGCAGATCCGCAGGGTCATCTAAGAGTAAGTGTCGAACAACCCGAGTGGTATCGCTTTGACGCAACTTATCGTCGCTTTAAGTATTTCCGGTTCTTAAACACCTTCGCGAACCCTAATTGGGTGTTTAGCCCGGCCACGTTTAGCGTGCCGCCAAAGTCCACAACGGGCGAGCACGGTTTCAACACACGAGTAAAACTAGGAGATTTTGACCTTACGCTCCTCCCAAAGAACCGGCACATTCGCTTTAATGTCGGATACTCGCCCGAGCGTTACAGCGGGCCTGCATTCATTAACTACCACGTTGGTGGCAATGAATTCATCATGCTTTCGGAAGTTAGGTCCCGCGCCAATGATTTCCGAGTGGGCGCCGACGGCAAACTCGGCCCGTTGAACCTTTCGTTTCTGCAGGGGTTTCGGCGCTTTCGTGATGACACTGTTGTCGATCTGGGAGTGACACCCGGAATCAACCTGAACCCCGCGGCAGCGAGTTTGACTAGTTTCGATCGCAATGAACCGGCGCGCGGCAGCGTTAACTACACGCGGTTCAGTTTGCAAACCCTCGTTGCTGACAGACTCGACATCACTGGTCGCATCATCTACAGCAAGGCCGAGCAGAACTATTCTTTTCTCGAGAGCTTCACTGGTCGCAACTGGAACCCCCGCATCACCGGATTCCCACCGAGTCCGCCCGGCGCGACGCCAAACATTCTCAACCTGGGCCAATACAACCTGACCGGCGACACGGAACGGCCGAATTGGCTGGGAGATTTGGGTCTGACATTTCAAGCAACCAATAAGTTCCGTCTCTCAAACACATTCAGAATCGAGACGTTCGAGATCAATGGTGCGGCGCTGTTCGCCGATTTCTTTTCAGTCACGCGCGGTACACGAACGGATACGATCGGCTTCAATAATCGCAACGTCAACACAAACATCGACTACCGAAAGATTCAAAACACCATCGAAGGTGATTATCAGTTCAACAAAAACTACTCGGTTCACCTTGGTTATCGCTATGGCAGGCGGCGCGTCACTGAAGCGATCAGTGGTTTCAATCTCGGCACTAACGCGCCTGCGGCAATCGTGCCCGAGAGTCACACCGAGGAAAACAATACCCACGCCATTCTCGGCGGTTTCAAGGCACGACCGTTCAACGAATGGACCCTTTACTTCGACGCGGAGCACGGCACAGCTGACAATGTCTTTACGCGAATCGGCAATTACAACTACACCAACATTCGCGCCAAGAGCCGTTATAGTCCAACCTCCCGAGTTGCCTTTAATCTCGCACTGATTACTAAAGACAACGCCAATCCTTCTGAAATCGCGGGAGTTTCCCTTGAAGATTTCGGTGTGAGTGTGAAGTCGAGAATCTTCTCTTCCTCATTGGACTGGACCGCAACCTCGCGATTCTCGATCAGTACCGGCTACAACTATCACTGGATAAATAGTAAGTCGATCATCGACTATTTCTTTAATAGTGTTCAGCATCCGCTTGGCAACAGTCTGTACTTCGTCAGGAACAATTTCTTCTTTGTTGAATCGGTGGCCCACGTCGCTCCGCGAGTGACACTGTTTACGGCTTATCGAATCAACAAGGATAACGGCCAGGGAAATCGAATTGCCGATCCCACCGGCAATCCGGGAACTCTGATCGCCTCTTATCCGATGAGTTTTCAATCGCCGGAAGCACGACTGGCAATCAAGCTGCACCACCGGCTTGATTGGAATGTTGGGTATCAGTATTACAACTACAACGAAAGCCCGATCGTAGGTCCCCGGCCGCAGAACTATCACGCGCACCTGCCTTACACTTCCTTGCGCATCTACTTCGGGCGAAGAGAGTAGTGATGGCGTTTATCAACCACAAAGAAGCACAAGCACTACAGTGATGTAGCCGGGAATATCCGTGTCTTGTGCTTCTTGTGGCACTTGCCTGTTCGCAAAGCTCCTTAGATATCTATGGGAGGATTGGGGGGCAAATGGGGAGCACAACTTCACGCCGTAGGTTCCTTGATTATCTGCTCGGGACCAGCGTTTTCGCGACACTTACTGCGATCCTTTACCCAATCATCAGATTCATGGCGCCGCCTCATATTGTTGAGGCGATGCAAAACTCCGTCGTCGCCGCAAAGCTCAGCGAGCTGCCACCCAATTCCGGAAAGATCTTCAAGTTCGGCAACAAGCCCGGCCTGATCGTCCGCACTGCTTCAGGAGAACTGAAAGCGTTCTCGGCAGTCTGCACGCACCTCGACTGCATCGTGCAGTACAGCCCGGAAAAGAAACAGATTTGGTGTGCCTGCCATAACGGCCAGTACAACCTGAACGGAGAAAACATTGGTGGACCACCACCGCGACCCCTGGAGCAATATCCCGTAAACAAGCGAGGAGACGACATCGTCGTGAATAGAGCTTAAAACCTGGATGACAATTGAGCTTCTCAAAAACTGGCTTGACGAGCGCCTGGCGTTCAGCGCTCTTGCTCGAGCAGCGCAGAAAAAAGAGGTCCCGCTTCACCGGCAGTCGATCTGGTATTACTTCGGCGGCATGACACTGTTTCTCTTTGTGGTCCAGGTGGTCACGGGGATCCTGCTATTGCTCTATTACCGGCCGAGTGCTGAAAACGCCTTCGAGAGCGTCCAGTTCATCATGACGGAGGTGAAGTTTGGCTGGCTCATCCGCTCGATTCATAGCTGGTCGGCTAACCTCATGATCCTCACGTTGTTCATTCACATGTTCAGCGTTTATTTCATGCGCGCCTACAACCGGCCACGCGAGCTGACGTGGGTAACGGGGGTTGTACTTCTTTTGCTTTCCATCACGTTCGGCTTTAGCGGTTATCTGTTGCCGTGGAACACAGTGTCGTTTTTCGCGACAAAAGTCGGCACTGACATCGCGGGCGTTGTGCCGGTTGTAGGCAAGACAGTCCTGCGGTTTCTACGCGGCGGTGATGAAGTGACCGGTGCGACACTGACACGCTTCTACGGATTCCACGTCGCGGTTCTTCCTGCTCTGACGACAGTCTTTCTCGGAATTCACGTTCTGCTGGTCCAGCTACACGGTATGCACGTGCCCGCTCGCTACGAGCAGAACCACCGGCGCATGAAGTTTTTTCCAAACTTCCTCATGCGCGATCTGATTGGTTGGATTCTGGCGATCGGCGCGCTCGCCGCGCTGGCAGCGTTGTTTCCATGGGAGTTAGGTGTCAAGGCCGATGCGTTTGCTCCCGCGCCGGCGGGAATCAAACCCGAGTGGTATTTCCTGTTCATGTTTCAGACGCTGAAGTATATACCAGCGAAGGTCCTGATATTTGATGGTGAAGTGATCGGGATTCTCTTTTTCATGCTTGCGGGCGCAGTACTCTTCGTGATCCCTTTTATTAATCGTTCGCCGGAAGAATATCCGCGTCGGCGGATGATCTTTACGGCGCTGGGAGTAGTTGCCGTTCTGTATATCGTAGTAATGACTATTGTCGGCTATCTCGCGTGAGGAGCGAGATAATGGACTATCAACACGCAAAACCATTGCTGTTAGCGACCGCGCTGATATTGTGCGGCGCTCTAACAACAGGCGCGCAGCAGAAGAGTTCGTGCATCGAATGCCACATCACGCTGGAAGGAAAAATCGGGGATCCGGCACGCTCGATCCAAGACGATGTTCATCTTTCACGAGGGCTCTCTTGCAATGATTGTCACGGGGGCGATCCCACTCAGAGCGACAAAATCGCAGCCAAAGACCCCCGCAAAGGCTACCTGGGCCGGCCCCGAATGGCCGATATACCTGCGTTTTGCGGCAAGTGTCACAACGATGCCAGTTTTATGAAGAAGTATAATCCAGCGCTGCGTGTGGACCAGGAGAAGGAATACGCCACCAGCGTCCATGGCAAGTTGTTGAAAGAGGGCAACGAAAAAGTGGCTACCTGCATTAGTTGCCACGGAGTACACGGAATTCGCGCCGTAAACGACGCCCTCTCTTCTGTATATCCACTCAACGTGGCCGAGACCTGCGCCAAATGTCACGGTCAGGCTGAGCGCATGGCTGAGTTCAAAATCCCCACCGATCAATACATGAAATACAAGAGCAGCGTTCACGCAAAAGCGCTGTATGACCGGCAAGATCTTTCAGCTCCTACATGTAACGACTGCCACGGTAATCACGGCGCTGCGCCTCCCGGACTGGCTTCAGTGGCTAACGTCTGTGGGCAGTGCCATGCCCGACAGGGGGAACTCTTCCAGGCTAGTGTGCACAAAGCGGCCTTCGATAATAAAGGTCTCGGCGAGTGTATTACGTGTCATACTAACCACGAAATCGCGGCACCAACTGATGCAATGCTCGGCACGGCCGAAGGGTCGGTATGCGTCTCATGTCACAAGCAGGGTGACAAGGGATTCGCGGCCGCCGGAGAAATGCGGTCCCAAATTGATGGGCTCTTGCGAAGTATTGAAAACTCAAACGGGATCCTGGATCGGGCGGAACGCGCGGGCATGGAAGTCAGCAAGCCCAAGTTTGATCTGCGCGAGGCCATTGATGGTGTCACACATGCCCGCGTTTTGATTCATTCGTCGTCGCCCGCGGAAGTTGATAAAGTTGTCGCTCCGGCGACTGATGTAGCGGCAAAGTCCTACCAGGCCGGAGTCGATGCGCTTGCGGAGCTGAACTTCAGACGTAAGGGCCTGGTGGTGTCGCTCTTTTTCATTTTGTTTTTGGCGGTTCTGGTTTATTTAAAGCTGAGAGAGATCGAGAGACGGCAACCAGCGTAAGGGGTAGGCCACAAGAAGCACAACAAATGGGGACAACGCGGAACAAAAGCCAGGCGTGCATTTTGTGGTTCTTGCTGACGTCGATCGTCGTTCTGTTTGCTTTGAATCTTGAAGCCGCCGCACAACGGCGTCAGGCTCGTCGCCCTCGGCCCGCGCAACGGCAAGCACCAAAACCGCGCGTCGATTACTCGAACTTCTCACATCGCACGCACGCCGAGCAGCAGAAACTCGCGTGCAATTCGTGTCATAAGTTTCCCTCCAGGAATTGGAAAGAAGTTCGCAAAGGCGATGATGCTTTTGCCGATGTGACTGACTTTCCCGAACATGCGACCTGCCTTGAGTGTCATCGCACTCAGTTCTTCGCACGCGAACGCCCTGCGCCTGTCATTTGTTCCAACTGCCATGTTGCAGTAACGCCGCGAAATACTGCTCGCTATCCATTCCCGAGTCTGGGGGAACCTTTCCTTTCGTCAAAAAAGGGACAGAACTTCGTTTCCGAATTTAAGGTTGCGTTCCCTCATGATAAGCATGTTGACGTTGTCGGATGGCTGCCGTTTGGCGGGCGGCGCCCAGATATCGCGTTGGCCGAGCTTCCCTTATCGACAACGCGGCGCCTGCCCGGCGCACTCAAGAGAAACGCTCACGCATCATCCAGCCGGGAAGCTGCGCAGGATGCAAAGTCGAAGGGCTGTGCTGTGTGTCATGAAACTTACCAGCCACAGGGAAAATCGCCGGACGAATTTGTGACTAAGCGGCCGGCCAATCTTGCTGAGGATGCATTCTGGCTGAAGAAAGGCGCGTTCAAGTCGACGCCCACATCACACGCGGCCTGCTCAACTTGCCATAACAAGGACTCCGGCATAGCTCCTGACCCTGCTGATTGTGCGACCTGTCATAAGCTAGCGACTGCTACGTCCGAACCGTCACGCGACTTCGATCCGAAGTTGGCCCAAACAATGGGCATCAACGATTGGCTGATGCTGCGTAAGTGGTCACGACGAAGCGCGGGACGCTACCAGCACGATTTCGATGTACATAAGGAACTGAGTTGTACTGACTGTCACAACCCGGCCGTTATGAACACGCTCGACGAACGAACCTTCGTAACGGTCAAGTCATGTGGGGGAAGCGGGGGTTGTCACATTGAAACGAACCTGGATGGCGCTTTGAATTACGAGATCGATCAAAGACGCAAGAACACGAATTTTCAATGCGTCAAATGTCACATCATGAATGGGAAAAAGGCTGTGCCTCAGAATCACCTGGATGCGATTCCAAAGCCGGCGTCGAAGTGATGAGAGAAATCGGCCACAGATCAACGCAGATTAATTGGACGGTTTGTGCTTTCTTCGTTGCGCTGACCATTTGTGGATCACTGCGGGAAGCAGTGGCCCAGGGCGAAGTTGACTACTCGAAGTTTCTGCATTCGAGCCCGAACCACGCGCGCATGCCGTGTCTGCTGTGTCATCGACGCGAAAATTCGCCCCGACCGACTCTGCCAGGAAGCGCGTCACACACGCCTTGCATCGGATGTCATGCACAGCAATTTGCAAATACGGATAGTCCGATCTGCACGATCTGCCATACAGACGTCCGTTCCGGCGCAGTTAAACCCTTTCCGCCGATGAAGAGTTTTCGCGCGAACTTCGACCACGCCCGACACCTGAAGCTGGGCCGTGTGAGTTGTGCCACTTGCCATCGACCGGCTCGAGGCGGGGTTGCGTTTTCAATTCCGGTTAGCTTCAGTGCTCACGCGACGTGCTTTAGCTGTCACCAGCCGCGCGCGAAATCAGGAGATCGGGATATCTCTTCGTGCGGCACATGCCACAGGCTCGGCTCGTATTCGCGGACTCCCCAGTGGACGGCGGCGTTTCGTATGAACTTTAGCCACGCTAAACACGGACCCGGACAGAAGCTAGAATGTAACGAGTGTCATCAGGTAAGGGCGGGCATGCCGCAACGACAACAAGTGAGTGCGCCGGAACCGGCTAATCATCACGCCTCTGGGCGCACTCAGAGTTGTATGACTTGTCACGACGGCAAGCGTGCCTTTGGCGGCGATGATTTTTCTGTTTGCAAGCGTTGCCATACTGGCCCGGCATGGCGCTTTTAGCGAAAGCAATCGATGGTTTACAAAGGAGTTGAGTTATGAGAGTTCTAATCATGTTCTCAGGCTTTATTCTTGCGCTCCTGATGATTACGGGTGCACGGGGAATTGTTGCTGATGGAACAATTCAGGACATCAAGAAACCGCCCGAGGTGATCACGCTGGGCCCAGAGGTGAAACTCGGCGCAGTTAAGTTCAATCACCTCGATCACATCAACAAGAATCACAGCGCGGATGGTACGAAACAGATTGAATGTGTTGAGTGTCATCACACGGCGCAACCTGCGGCCGAAGCTGCCAAGCACCCACCGCACAAGACCGTGTGGCCCGCTGATCGTACGACGACATTGACGATGGAACTTGCCGACAAGGATCCGAATGCAATGGGCGCGGTCTGCCACGATTGTCACTCAAAGACAGACACGAAACCAAAACTGCTGCCGGGGCTGCCGCAGATCAAGGTTGAAGGCAGTGCCGAGCCGGTGATCCTGAACAATCAACAGGCGTTTCATCGTAACTGCGCAGGCTGTCACGACGAAGCGGTGAAACTCAGGCCGAACTTATCGCCCGCGCCACCGACCTCGAAGAAGTGCACGGCCTGTCACAAGAAGACGGCGGCTTAAGTAGAGCCACGAAAAGTCCCGTCGGACTTCTTCTCGTGCAACCTCTGTGTCCTCTGTGCCTCTGTGGTTAGGGAATTGCTCGATACAACAACCACAGAGACACAGAGGACACAGAGGTGCACAGAGAAATCAGACTTTTCGTGCAAAGCCATCTGGTAATCAATCGCGGACTGCGGAATTTTTCGTTCGTCTGGGCAAAACGGCGCAAAAGCCAGGGTTTACTTGATATTTTCTCCGCTTAGAGGGACGGCACGGTCATTGCTCTTCGGCTTGGTCGGGATTAATCAGCACATCTTAAGTGCTTAGACAAAGCTTGGAGGCAATGATGAAATTTCTAACTAGTCCTTTGAAGAAGGTGTCCCTGTTGCTCGGCGGTATGATGTTCGCCGGTGTGCTCGTGTTAGCCGCAGTCCCGGCGCGAACGGCCACGCAGGACGATAGCGCAGCGTTGTACAAGTCCAAGTGCGTCGCCTGCCACGGCGCAACGGCTGAGAAGAAGTTTGACGCAACAAAAGCAGATGACGAGCTCATACAAATCGTCTTGAAAGGGAAGAAGTTGGAGAAACCGCCAAATATGCCCGGTTATGAAGACAAGGGTGTAACCGCGGATCAGGCCAAGGCTGTCGTTGCTTACATGAAGTCGCAAAAGCAATAGATTCCATTCGGGCCAGGGTTTATCGAAGAAACCTGAACGGCGGCGGCCACTCTTTACATAACCGTGGCTTTGGGAAACGGAACCACATGCAGGAAGGCCCGCACGCGTAACCGGCGCGTGTGGGCTTTTGCTGTGCTTCAGTTTCTCAGTGGAGTCTTCGTCCTTTCTTTGTCCTGTTGGTGGTTCTATCCGGCAAAGGCCCAGACTCCGCAGGCCACACCAAACCAACCAGTTAGACCCAATGAGGGCGCCACGCCGGGTGGTCCAGGCGCGAATCTTCCCGGCACGCCTCCAGAGCTTAAATGCCAGGGATGCCACCTACCAGGCAATGATCCTCCATACCTTGGAGGTTCAAAGTTTCACACCAGTGCTCATGCAGCCTACGATCGCAGTTTCCACGCTCAAGCTGTTCACAATGGCACGAAAGCAGCGACTTGCCGTGATTGCCACACAAAGAACGGCGATCTCTCGACAATGCTGCCTGCGAGCGATCCAAATTCCACAATAAACCGGGCCACGATCGCTGAGACGTGCGGCAAGTGTCATGGAGACAAATCGGTGATGCAGGGCAGCGGTATCAGCAATCGCCCTGTACTCTCTTATCAAGAAAGTGTCCATGCTAAAGCTATCGCCCGTGGCAACATGAGTGCCGCAGTTTGTACCGACTGTCACAACAGTCACGACGTGCAGCCGGCTTCGAATGCGCAATCATCAATTGCGAAAGTGAACATCGCATCCACATGCGGTAAGTGCCATCAGATGGAATCGGGCGAGTTCGTTCAGAGTGTTCACGGTCAGGCTGTCGCCCGTGGAGTGTCGCGCTCACCGGTATGTACTGACTGCCACGGCATTCACAAGATTGAGCCTCCCGTCCAGCAAGCAACGGCGACGGCCTCGGCCGCAATTGCTACCGAGAGTTGCGCCAAGTGCCATGAAGGTGTGACGTTGTCTCAGGAGTACGGTGTGGCCAGCGGGCGCGTTAGTAGCTATAAGGACAGTTACCACGGTCTTGCTTCGCGATTGGGTTCGCAAGTAGTTGCGAATTGCGCGAGTTGTCACGGCGTTCACAATATCCTGCCCTCTTCCGATCCCAAATCGATGATCAACGCCAACAACTTGCCTCAAACGTGCGGGCAGTGTCATATCGGCGCCGGTGTGAAGTTTGCGACAGGAAAGATCCACCTGAGTTCCGCATTGGCCTCTATAGACGAAACTCAGGATGCAGGAACCATCGGTACTCGCATCGTTCGGTGGATCTACGTTCCTCTAATCCTTCTCGTGATCGGTGGCATGGCAGTTCACAACGGTCTCATCTGGGTGCGCAAGGCAGCGGAGAAGAAACGTCAGGCACGCAAGATTGTGCGCTTAACGTTCAACCAACGCATACAGCATTGGTTGCTGCTCACGAGCTTTATCGTGTTGGTCCTGAGTGGCTTTGCACTTCAATATCCGGATTCGTGGCTCGCCTGGTTATTGGGAGGAAATGAATACCTGCGACGGATCATTCATCGCGTCGCGGCTGTGATCATGCTGGGCGTTGGCGTTTATCATCTGGCCTACTTGTACTGGTCACCAGAAGGCCGCCTGTGGCTCAAAGACATGCTGGTGAGAGGAAAAGATTTCAAAGATGTGATTAGTAACTTCGGGTACTATCTGGGCATCTTAAAAGTTAGACCAAAAATTGCGCGTTTTGGGTATGCCGAAAAAGCGGAATACTGGGCCGTTGTGTGGGGCACGTTAATCATGGGTCTGACTGGACTGATGATCTGGTTCAAGCTAGGCCTCTTCAGTTTCCTGCCTCGATGGGCCATCGACATAGCATTGGCCGTGCACTTTTATGAGGCGGTGCTGGCGACGCTGGCTATCGTAGTGTGGCACTTCTATCACGTTATTTTTGACCCGCATGTGTACCCGGTGAACTTTGCTTTTCTCGACGGCCGAGTATCTGAAGAGCATTACCGTGAAGAGCATGAATTAGCATACGAAGAAAGCCTGAAAGAGACCCAGGACGCAGCTTTGCACGAAGACTCATGAGATCACTCTTCTCTGTGCAACCTTCGTGTTCTTTGTGTCTCTGTGGTGCTGTTTTCTGCGATTTACTCAACCACAAAGACACAGAGAACACGAAGGTTGCACAGAGAAAACAATGAACACAAACAGAATGAGTGAAGCTGAACAACCTAAACCGAAACTACCCAGTCTTTTCCGAAACTACATCAGTTTTGTTGGCGCTGCGATTACGAGCGCGGCGCTCGTAAGTGTAGTGCTGCTGTTTCTGATTGAGATCACATCGAAACAGGAAAATCCGTATCTCGGAATACTCACTTACATCATCTTTCCTTCAATTCTCATTTTTGGCTTACTTATCGTCGTGGTTGGTATGTTGCTGGAACGCAGGCGCCGGCATAAAGGATCGCCGTCTGAAATTGCTGAGTATCCCAGGCTCGATCTCAATGATCCGCGAGCTCGGCGTGCATTCTTTGCGTTTCTGCTGATTACGTTTCTGTTTATCTGCGCCAGTGCGTTTGGAAGTTACAGGGCTTTCGAATATAGCGAGTCAGACGAGTTTTGCGGTGAGGCGTGCCACTCTGTGATGAAACCTGAATATGTGGCGTACAAAGCAGGTGCACACGCGCGTGTTGGCTGTGTCGGATGTCATGTTGGTCCAGGAGCAGGCTGGTATGTGCGTTCGAAGTTCTCAGGTGCATATCAACTCTATTCGGTAAGTTTCAACAAATTCTCTCGTCCGATAACAACGCCGGTTCACAATCTGCGCCCGGCGCCGGAAACTTGCGAACAATGCCACTGGCCTGAGAAGTTCTTTGGCGCGCAGTTAAAAGTTTTCAATCACTACGCGTACGATGAAAAAAACTCGCTTCGTCAAACTCGGATGCTTCTTAACGTCGGCGGGGGCAGTCCAAACGCCGGAGTGGTCGCAGGAATTCACTGGCACATGAATATCGCCAACGTAATCGATTACGTTTCAACTGACGAACAGCGCCAGGTAATTCCGTGGGTCAGAATCCGGGACAAGGACGGAAACGTGACGGAATACTACGATCGCGATAGACCGTTAACGCCGGAGCAGATTGCCGCAGCCAGCAAGCGCCGCATGGACTGTGTCGATTGTCATAACCGCCCGGCCCACGTCTACCAGCCACCTGACGTGGCAGTGGACCAATCATTTGCATCAGGAAAGCTGGATCCTTCACTTCCGTTTCTTAAAAGAGAATCGATTGCGTTGCTAACCAAATCCTACAAAACGGAAGATGAAGCCCTCCGTTCAATCTCGTCAGGTCTCGAACAGTTTTATTCGCAAAACTACCCCGAAGTGCAGGCAAGCAGAGGCAACGACATTAAAACATCGGCTACCGAACTCCAGCGGATCTTTCGAACTTATTTCTTCCCTGAGATGCGAACCGATTGGCAGACCCACCCCAACAACATCGGCCATCTATATTTTAGTGGGTGTTT
>DASTVU010000179.1:0-14797 GCA_035758935.1 Pyrinomonadaceae bacterium
TTGTGCCTTTTTGTGGCTGTCATTTTGGTTCAGTCTTTTGGCGTGCGTGGCTTTGCGCTGTCACCGGTGGCTGAGACCGGCAAAGGCGGCAAAGCCTCTCCATCCTTCGTGCCCATCAGCGGCGTCGCACCGTGCCGGTTCACCTCATCCAGCCGCTTAAACTCCGCCAGTTCCTTGTCCGCTTCATCCTTGCGCTTGAGTCTCGAGTACGCGAGAAACAATTGATAGTGGACGCCCGGATCTTTGTCGTTCAATTCGACCCCGCGCGTCAGTAACGGCACCGCCTCTTCATACCGCCGCAACTTCACCAGCAGCCGACCGAGATCGTGATACGAAGGAAAACTTTTTGGATCGAGTTCGATGGCACGTTTCAACAACCGTTCAGCCTCGACGTTCTCACCACGCTGGCTCGCGATGTAGCCGAGACTCGCGAGCGCATCCGGCATATCCGGCTGAAACTTCAGCGCCTGTCGAAAAGCCGCGACTGCCTGGTCGTACTGCCCTACCGCTCGTGCAGCATAGCCCAGCAAAAAGTAGAGGTTCGCATTATCCGGATAACGTTCAATCGCTTTCGTAAAAATTTCTCGTGCCGGCTCGTAGCGTTTGCAACGCAGATTCGCAACGCCGAGTCGCCAGTGATAGACCAGTTGGCCCTGCGATTGCTCCAAAGCCTTCTCGTAATACGGAAGCGACTTCTCGGCGAACTGGTTCTTGAGCAACTCTTCGCCGATCATGAAATTGACTTCAGCAAACACAGGCCGCAGTTCAATAGCTTTGGTCCAATGTGTCAGCGCTGCCTTTGTGTCACCCTTTGCAGATGAGATCAAACCGAGACGGTAGTACGGCTCAGCCTCTCCTGGCTTCAGCGCCGATGCCAACGAAAGTGCTTGCTGGCCTTCATCCAGTCGATCCAGGTTGTACAAAGCCAGTCCAAGGTTATAAAGCACTTCATAGGTTTGCGGACGCAATTCATTGGTTCGCTGAAACAACCGCACAGCATCGGCATACTCGTGCGCTTCAGCCAGGCGTAGTGCCAGCGTAAATAGCATCCGAGGATCCTGACCGGCAGCCTTTTCCAACAACGGGAGCGCGCGTTTGTAGTCTCCGCGGGCCGCGTACAAAGCACCAAGGTTGAAGGTCGCCCCTTCGTGCTTTGGGTCGATTCGTAACACCTCTTCAAATTTTGCAATCGCTTCAGTGCCGCGATTGGTTTTCGCCAATAAAACTCCGAGATTCGAGAGGGCGCTCACGAGCTTTGGCTGCAAACGCAAAGCGGCGCCGTATTCTTTTTCGGCTTCGGTCGTCAGCCCACGTTGATCGAGAATCACACCCAGGAGGCTATGCGCTTCAGCACTTCGCGGATGCGTAGTAAGAATCTTGCGCGTAGCTGCTTCCGCTTCCGGTAGCCGGCCTGCCTGGACCAGGGCGCCCGCCTCGCTCAACAACGAGTCAACGTTCGACGACGTGCGTTGCGGCATTGCACCAACAACGAGCGACATTGAGCAGAGAAAAAGAAATGCGCGCAGTAAACCCATTGAAATGAATTCTAGCCACAAGAAGCACAAAAGGCACAAACGCTGCGTTACGAACGTTTGTGCTTTCTGTGCCTCTGTGGTCCTACTACTTTAGAAGATGAGCTTGAGGGAGAACTCCATCTGCCGGCGCCGCTGCTCGCTTACGTCGCGCCCGAACTCGTTCGTGTTGTTTATATCGCCGTTCGGGGACGACCGATTCACCCGGTTCAGCACGTTGTAAGCGGAGAACCGAAACTGGACATTAAACGCTTCGCTGATTGCGCTAATGGGAAAGTTCTTGAAAAACGAAGCGTCCCAGTAAAACTGTTGCCGGCCGCGGAAAACATTGCGGCCCAGGGTGCCAATATTGGGGAAGTTACCCCTGTTGCTGAGATTGGGAAGTACCGCCGGGTCACCAGCAAAAACTCTCGTGGTTGAACATCGAAACGCGGCAGGATTCAGTTCGCGTCCCTGAGCCTCGTCGGCCTGAGTTGGCGTCGGATCTCCAATCAAATCGGCACGCCCACCATCGCATGTGACGTTGAATACAGGACCACTCTGCCACACCACGATGTTGTTCCACTGCCAGCCACCAACGACGGCATTCAAACCGCGATTCATATCTGTGCCATAACGCCGGCCCCGTCCAAGGGGCAGATCCCAAACATCAGAAAAAGTGAAGCGATGTCTGACGTCTGTATCCGAGCTGGCGTGCTCGAGATCGAGTCTTGTGGGATCGTCCGGACCGCAATCACGCGCACTCGCACCGTTGCTACAGATGCCGCCAGGCGAATCGTCGAGGGCGTGAGCCCAGGTATACGAGGCAAGAACAGACAAACCCTTGGTAAAACGTTTCTCGAGTTTTGTTTGGAGCGAGTCGTACCTGGAAGTGCCAGTGTACCGCTGGGCGATAATCTCGCTGGTAGTTATCTCCCGCGCCCCCGGACCCCCCTGTTGATTGCCGGTGCCGATGTTTTGCAAGACTAGAAGGTTTCTGCCTAACGATCCTACGTAAGCAGCTTCCGCCAGCCAATTCGGAGCAAATTCATACTGCCACGTTAAATTGTACTGGTGATACATCTCATCCTTGCGATTTGGATCGTTGAAGCGGATCGAACTTCCGGTAGGCGCGGCAAAGCTCGTGCCCGGAGCCCGGACTGTAGCGGGGGCCACCGGGACACCGCGGTCAAACGGATTGCGAGAGAGGAAAAAAGCTGGACAGAGGCCCGGATTAGTTATTGGATTGCACTGATACTGCCCTGCGCCGGTTCCGGTGTTCGCTGTGAGAGGTTGCGCCGCAGCGGTATCGGTCGAGTAAAGCAAACCGTAGCCACCCCGCAGAACTAAATTCTTATTCGACTTGAAACCACTGTATGCAAACCCGATTCGCGGTCCAAAGTTGTTCTTATCAGTGTCGGCAAGGTCGCGTCCGCCGGGAGCATCAGGACCGGCCATCTGAATTGTGTTAGTTGCGGGAACGAAGTTGCTCTGTAAATCGAAGCGTTCCGTTGGGGCGGTAAAGATGTCGTAACGAAGTCCGAGATTCAGAGTCAGATCAGGATTGACCTTCCAATCGTCCTGGACAAAGAAAGCCATTTCTTTACTCGATTGGAAGAATGGACCACCCGGATCGCCTCTCGTCACAAAACCCGGCTTGTAACCGAGCAGGAAGTTCGCTAATGAGGAACCGGTATCGTCCGGACCAATGCCATTGTAACTACCGTCGACAAAGCCACTGTTCTTCGTGCCGTACTGGTAGTTTCCTTTTGTCCCACCGTTACGACCACCGTCGAAGTTACTGTTCTGCCTGATGCGATAGTCGCCGCCGAATTTGTAAGTCGAATCGCCTTTAACTACGGTGACAGCATCGGCGAAGTGGAAGTTATTCGAAAGAAAATAGAACGGACCACCATCACCGGTGAATTCAGTGGCTCGGTCCTCGTTATTCAGAGTGTCGACGATTCCAACCAGCACGATACCGCTCGTGTTGGGACTGATATTAATGTTTGGAGCGCCAAGCTGCGCCGAAACAGTGGGACTAAATCCACCCGTACCGTTAACGCCGGTGTTGAAGATTCCGATTTGCACTCTCGTCACACCAAAACGCGCGTCGTTTACAACGGTTGGAGAAAAGATATGTGTATCGCCGAGCGTGAAGCCCTTCGAATCGCCGAACTCATCACCTGCTGATGGGCCAGCCGGCAAGTCATTTCCATTTGGCGAAGAGCCGAGCGGGAAGAAATTGTCGCGCGCACGCGCTGTGCTTGACTTGCTATAGCGACCGAAGATCGTGTTGCTATCGGTGATCCGATGATCGATACGAATATCGTAGCTATCAACCACGGCGTGTTCCTTGCGATTAGTTTGGAAGTTTCGCCCCACCCCTGGAAGATTTGGAAGTGGAAACGCATTCACGTAAGCAAGAGCAAACGGTGAAAAGGGACCACAACTCGGACAATTGCGAAGATCATTTCCCGGGATGGGCGTGCCGTTCGGAGCGAAGATAGTGCCGCGGGGCGCCGTGACAGTACCGCCACTGGCAATTGCGTAGTCAATGAGTTGGTTCGGTCGCAAGAGCTCGCTGAAATCACCGACCCGCATCCTTGCAGTCGGTACCGGCACTGCCTGCGGATCGCCGGCACCGTTAAAAATCGGAGTGCTGTTTCGTTGGCCGTTCAAAGAGAAAAAGAAGAACGAACGATTGCGTCCATCATAGAAGTGTTTTCCGCCTTCGCCGGGACGCGGCAGGAAAATGGGACCACCGACCGTGCCGTAATAGTTGTGGGTAACGTAATTCGGCACCGGCGGCGAATTCGCATCGTCAAACTTGGATGCTGCCGCACTCAAAAAACGGCCCTGATAAATCTCACCGACAGTGCCATGAATAGAATTGCCACCAGACTTGAATGTGGTTGAGATGACGCCGCCACCAGCGCGACCAGACTCTGCCGACGGTACGCTCGATTCAATCTTGAACTCTGCAATCGCATCCGGTTGTGGGTAGATCGCGATCTGGCCGAACTGCGACTCATTGTTGTCCACGCCATCAAGTGTGAAATTGTTGTTAGTCGCACGCGCGCCATTAACTACCAGGACGGAACCACCGGATTCACGAAAACGAGTCGACTCGGTGTTGTTCTGACCGCCGCCTCCGTTCACGAAGTTTCCACCACCACCGAGCAGTCCGAGGTTTGGCCGCGTAACGCCCGGAGACAACCCCGCCAGCAACGTAAAGTTCCGCTGCGGTATCGGTAGATCCGTTACTTGCCTGCCGGTGATGAGGTCGCCGCGCACGCTCGTTTCGCTCTCGACCAGTGGCGCTGATTCCGCCGTGATCGTTACCGAAGCACTACTCGATGCGACGCTCGCAAACTTCACATCCAAAGGCTGGCGAGCATTTGTCTCCACCTGCACTGCCTCAATCGTTACCGATTGAAAACCGCTGGCTTCGACCGTAACCGTGTACGGACCAGGCTCGAGGTTGGTAATGGTGAACGTACCGTCATCGCTGGTATCGGTGGTGCGAACTTCGCCAGTCTTGACGCTCGTAACCTTGACCTGGGCTTTTGCGACCAGGGCGTCATTAGGGTCTTTAACGGTACCGACGATCGCGCCTTTGTTGCTCTGGGCCACGGCGGAGACGGCGAAAATGAAGGTGAAAAGGGCAAGCAGGACAGGAGTAGCGAATGGCTTTCTCATTTTTGATTCCTCAAGAGCTGAAAGCAAGACACAAACGACGCGGAGTTACTCCGCGTTGCTTAGGGGAAATTTATTCTTAAAACCTAGCTTGGATTGACCGAGGCGAATGGCTCACTGCCCCGGTTTTGCACTTCAAAACTTAGTTTGTTGTCGCAGCGAACTAAGTTTTAGTACAGATGTACTTATTCTGTCAACAATTTTTTTAGCCACGGATTAGCGCGGATTTAGTTCGGATCGCGAACTTTTAGGCCGCGAAAGCAGCGGCGAACTTACTCGCGAGAACGAGGCTCAGGGCGCCACGAAGGGTTGGATTGTCGCCCAGAGTTGAAGGAAGAATGCGTGCGGAAGGTAGCCCGCGACGAACGCTGTTGCCAATCGTTTCCGTTAACGCGTGCTCGATTAAATCCCAGGCCCGGGCGATTTCGCCACCAACCACAACCGCCTCGGGACTGAATCCGATGATCAGGTTTGAGATTCCGACGCCCAGTTGCCGTGCGGTCTCAACGAGAGCTGTTTTTGCGTTCTCTTCCCCACCCAGAGCGCGATCAACAAGCTCAATAAAAGTCAGAGTAGATTTTGTCGGCGAGCCGGACAATTTCAGATAGCGAGCAATTGCTGCTCCTTCTGAGGAGAACGCTTCCCAGCACTCATCACTACCGCAAGAACACGGGACCGGAGCGCCGCGCCCGATCACCATGTGACCAAACTCACCCGCGGCGCCACGCTGACCGCGATACACCTGTCCGTCGAAAATGATGCCGGTGCCGACGCCCTCTGCAACGAGGACGAGTATGAAGTCTCTCGCGTCGTTAACTTCGGGCCGTCCGAACCAGAGCTCCGCAAGCGCAACCGCGTTGGCGTCGTTGTCGATCACGACCGGAAGTCCAACTGCGTCTGAGATCATTTTCGAGATTGGAAGATCCCGCCAGAGAAAGTAAGGGATGTAAAGCGCTGTTCCTGTCGAGGGATCGACGAGTCCGGGAAGACTCACACCGACACCCTCGATCGATCCTTTGTAGCGCGTGGTGAAATCACGAACGACACTGATCACATCGCTGATCGTCTTTTCCGGATCGGTGAGAAACTCTTTCTGGTCGAGAACACGTCCTGCAAGATCGCTTGTTGCTACTGTCGTGCAGGTCGGAGTGATTGAAACGCCGAGTGCAATTGGATCTGCCGCACGCAACTTTAGCAGCGTTGGGCGGCGACCGCCGGTGGACTCCCCTATTCCGACTTCCTCGACGAGCCCTTCAGTTTTGAGATCCTCGACGATTGCGGACACAGTCGAACGCTGCAGCTCCGTCTCGCGTGCGATCTCGGCGCGCGAGATCGGCTCGCGCTCGCGCACGTAGTTCAACACGATCTGCCGATTGATATCGCGGATCGTGTTAAGACGTGCTGCCTGAGCTTTTCGCAGATCGAGTCGTCGCAAGTTTCAAACTCCGGAATATGGAGTGCGGTAACTTGTTACCGCTTTGGTAAGAATACTAAAGCGCCAACAAGTTGGCGCACTCCAAAGAGGGGTTAACGTCCTTTACCTTGTGTAATGGTAACGATCCTGTCAATAGCGGGAACATCGAGAGATTCAAGACTTCCGTCAGGCCATTTGATTTCGAGTTTATCGACCTTAGTCGCCGCGCCCAACCCGAAATGCAAGGTCATGTCATTCTGCGAACAATAAATCGCGCCACTGATAACATCCTGACGCTGTCGCACATTGCCCGTTGTCAGATAAGCAATCGCGCCCATCGCGTCGCGCGGACTCTTCTTCGAAACATCACCAACGAGCTTCAGACCAAGCCAATGTCCACTCGACGCACCCACGTTCCTCAACACTACCGGCTTTGCATCGAGGTTATTGATGACTAGATCGAGCTTACCATCACCATCCAGATCGCCGACTGCAAGACCTCGTCCCGGCCACGCGTTCGCAAGTGCATTTCCCGGCGGCGCTCCCACACGTTCAAACTTTCCCTTTACGTTTCGAAACAGCAGTGCCTGCTGAGCGTAACTCGTTCCCCATTGGTGCGCATCAGCCGCCGGATAAACATGCCCATTTACAACAAACAGATCGAGCCAGCCATCGTTGTCATAATCGACAAAACTCGTACCCCAGCCGAGAAATGGAATCGAAACCTCACCAAGACCAGTCTGAAAGGTTACGTCAGTAAAATTGTTGTCGCCGTCGTTGTGATAAAGAACGTTTGAATCGTCAGAGAAGTTGGTGATATGAAAATCGATGCGCCCATCGTTATCATAATCTCCAACAGCGAGTCCCATTCCGGCCTGTTCGCGACCATTCTCATTCAGCGCCACACCTGACGGATAACCGATCTCCTCAAACGTTCCGTTTCCTTTGTTGAGGTAGAGTTGTTTAGGCGTCGAATCGTTGACAACGATCAAATCGAGCAGCTTGTCTTCGTCGACGTGAACAAAGGCAGAGCTGAATCCATAATACTTTTCCGGATCGTTCACGCCTGCCTTGACGCTAACATCTTCAAAAGTTCCGTCTGCCTTTTGACGGTAGAGCGTGTCGCCCTCTCCGGGCAGCCCGCGTGGGCCACACATCACAGGCACGCCGCGAAACTGACAGAAGTTCGCACCGACCGCGCCCGACTTGCCGACATCGGAAGGGTTTGGCGGCAGATTGTTGAGATCGATCTGCACATAACCGGGAACAAAAAGATCGAGACGTCCATCGCCGTCGTAATCGCCCCAGCTCGCGCCTGTGCTCCAACCTTTGCGCGCAACGCCTAACTTTTCCGCAACGTCGGTGAATGTGCCGTCGCCATTGTTACGATAGAGACGGGAGACGCCGAAGTTGCCGACAAACATGTCGGGGCGTCCATCGTTGTTGTAGTCGCCGACATTTGCACTAAAGCCCCAACGCTCGTTCGCGACTCCTGCCTTGTCGGTAACATCTTCAAACTTCCAGTTACCGAGATTTCGATAAAGCGCGGCGCGGGGCGCTTTCTCCTTGCCTCGAATGGCGGCCAACGTCGAGCCGTTTACGAGATAAATGTCCGGACGTCCGTCGGAGTCGTAATCAAAGATCGCAACGCCGCCTGAAGGCGTGTCGAAGATGAAGTCTTTAGACGCCTCACCTGATCGGTGACGAAAAGCCGCGACTGAAGTCTTGTCGGTTACATCTTCAAAAACAACGGGCGCTGAAGGATCGGTGATGCCAACAGTGCGACGCGAAGTGTAGGTGGTTGCCGCTCCTGTAGAGACGCCACCCATCGGTTGCTGGGACTCCGGCTTCTTCGGCGGTTCTTGCGCGAGTAACGCAAACGGAAGCAGTAACGAAAGACAGACTAGCAGTAAGAGCTTTTGACGCATCGCTGGTATTACTGTGCAGCGATGACAACGTAGTCTTTGCCGCTGTAGAGACGCACACCGCCGGGGTCTGCAGCCATCATCAAGGGACGCGGCCGTCGCAACGCTTTGTCGTTGGTGACCGGCACCGAGAGTAAATCTTTTCCGGAAAGATCCATCACGGTCATCTTTCCTTCAGTCGCAAAACCGAAACCATAGGCGCCGGGAGCTAAAGATGTTCCATTGAGCGTGATCGCGGAATCGGTGATCAGGAAACCAACGTACTTCGCTCTCACATCGGCGGAGTAACCGGAGGTATCGACGAGACCGGAAATCACGTAGCGATCTTTTCCGAAGCGTGCGGCTGCGGAATTGCGCATCTGAGTTGGCGCACTGAGACCCTGGAAATAGAAACCGGTCGGAACGACGCGAGTCAGCTCGGCGCCGGTCAGGATTGCCGCGCGCTCCTGGGCCACTGCCGAGCCGGCAACCAGGAGCAATGCGGCAATCAGAGAGAAATGTTTCAGCAACTGTTTCATCAGATTCACCTCGCGGCACACAATACTCTCGGAAACCTGCGCGAGGCAAATCGAAGTGTGCGGCGCCCATTCACTTGCGGCGCAGCGCTATCTCGATGCGTTCGGACTTCACGCCGTTGCGATCCATCCAAACCTGGCGCCCGCTATCTGCGGTGAGCCAGATCTGCGAGAGCGAATATTCCTCGCCCTGCTTGCTGAAAACCACACGTTCAGTTGCATTCGGATCGCTCGAAGTGTGCGTGACCGGCGCGTGCAAAGTCACTGCCGACTTGCCATCCTCACTGCGAAGACTCACAAGCTCCCCGGAGATGCGCTTGATGCTGTACACGCCTGCGGGCAGCGTAGTCTTCCCTGCGGAAAACTCGAATGGAATATCAACCCCGACCTTGCTCGGTGCCTGCCCCTGTGCGTTCACCATCGCTACACTCACGAACATACCGAAAATTGCAATCACCCTATAAATTTTGTTTCTCATAGAACCTCCTTCTCGTAACTAAACGCGACAGTCCCGGGAAAGCGGGCTCAAAAAAGTCATCCACAGATTGCGCAGATTTGCTTTCTGTGTAATCTGTGGATGGGTTTACAGTGCCGAAAGACGCGGAAAACATTACCGATTTGCTCGTCAGCTACGGTCGCGGCGACAAGGAATCGCTTGATAAGCTGATGCCTGTCGTCTACGACGAACTCCGCCGCCAGGCCGCGCGTTATTTACGTCGAGAACAACCGGGACACACACTGCAAACAACGGCCCTGATTCACGAGGCGTACGTGCGACTAGTGGATCAACGCAACGTGCAGTGGCAAAATCGAGCACACTTCTTCGGCATCGCGGCTCAGATGATGCGGCGCATACTCGTCGACCACGCGCGCACGAAGAAGCGCGCCAAACGCGGCGGTTCCGACATCAAGGTTTCACTCGACGACGCTACTGTTACTGTGAAAGGTCAGGACCTGGATGTTGTCGCAGTGGACGAAGCACTGACTCGGCTGGCGAAGATCGATGAACAACAGAGCCGCGTAGTCGAATTGCGTTTCTTCAGTGGTTTGACGGTTGAGGAAACTGCGGAAGTGATGGGCATCTCACCCGCGACAGTCAAACGCGACTGGAGCATGGCTAAAGCATGGCTGCATCGCGAACTTAGCGGCGGCAGATAAGAATGAGCGAGACGGACCCCCAACGCTGGCAACGTGTAAAAGAAATATTTGAAGGCGCACTCGGACGTCACGGCGCCGAACGTGAATCGTTTCTAGAACATGCTTGTAATGGCGATACGGAAGTACGCGACGAAGTCGAGTCTCTACTTCGCTCATACGAAGTCGCAGGCAGTTTCATGGAATCACCTGCGGTCGCGCAAGCCGCCGATGATCTTGCCGCCGAAGAAAAACTCACTCCCGGCCAACGCGTAAAGCATTATCAGATCGTGAACCTCATCGGTGAAGGTGGGATGGGCGAGGTTTATCTCGCAACCGACACGATACTCGGTCGCCGTGTGGCGCTAAAAGTACTGCCGGCATTCGTCAGCAAAGATCCGGAACGACTACGACGCTTCACGCAGGAAGCAAGAGCTGCCTCGAGACTGACTCATCCGAATGTCTGCGTGGTCCATGAGGTCGGTGAAACAGACGACGGACGGCCATTCATCGCGATGGAGTACATCGAAGGCATGACGCTGCGCCAACGCATCAGAAGCCAGGCGATGAAACTCGGCGACGTGCTCGACATCGCGATCCAGATTGCCGACGCACTCACAGCGGCACACGAAGCGGGCATTGTCCATCGCGATATCAAACCCGAGAACATCGTCATTCGTCCTGAAGGCTACGTGAAGATACTCGACTTCGGACTCGCAAAACTGACTGAACGTCACAAAGGCGCGACGCACACGACGATGTCGACCCTTCTGTTCAACTCTTCACCGGGAACAGTGATCGGCACAGCAGCTTACATGTCGCCGGAGCAAGCGCGCGGCGTTGCAATTGACGAGCGCACAGACATCTGGGGACTCGGCGTCGTGCTTTATGAAATGGCATCAGGCCGCGCTCCGTTCACGGGGGAAACTCCGACCGACGTTGTTGTAGCGATCGTCGAAAGAGAGCAGCCGCCGATCTCTGAACACGCGGAAGGCACACCGCCTGAACTGGAACGTATAGTCAAAAAGGCTTTACGCAAAGACAGGAATGAGCGCTACCAGATCGTGAAAGAACTGGCGATCGATCTACGCAGTCTGCGCAAAGAACTGGAAAAGTCCTCGATGCTGGAGCGTTCGATCGGTCCAGGCGCCGGTTCCGGCAGCGAGTATGCACGTGCTGCAACTGGTCGCGACCGAATGGTCCAGACGGATGAGTTGAAGCAGGCGCGCACGACGATTCACAAACCCGTTGGATTAAGCAGAAGTGCGTGGATCGGTTTGGGTGTGTTGGCAGCTATCGTTCTCGCTCTCGCAGGTTACGGCATTTACCGGATGCGAGCTCGGACTGAAGCGAAGTTGCGCGTTCCGTTTGAACGTGTGGAAGTCACAAAGCTCACGACAAACGGCAACGCTCTAATGGGCGCGCTATCCCCGGATGGCAAGTACGTCGCATATGTAACAGGCGAGAGTGGTAAAGAAAGTTTGTGGCTGCGGCAGGTGGATATTAATAGCAATGCGCAGTTAATCGCGCCGCGCGAGGGTCGATATCTTGGCCTCGCTTTCTCGCCTGACGGCAATTACGTCTACTTTGGTTATGCGGGATCCGCACAAAACGACGCTGGGCAAATTTACAGGTTGCCGGTGCTTGGAATCGGTGCGGCAGCGATGCGGGTCGAGTTGCAGGAAGGGCTGCCGGCACTGTCGCACGATCGCAAACGCATAGCCTTCATTCGGTTCGATCGTCAGGCGCAAACAGATTTACTGATCGTTGCCAACGCCGATGGCAGTGGCGAGCAGGTTGTCGCAACACGCAAATGGCCATTGCGGTTCGGCTGGGATCCGCTATCGCGACCTGAATGGGCAGCAAACGATCAAATGCTGATGTTACCGATCGTGAGTTCGGATCCTTCTTACACCGGTGACACTTCTGCAAATTACTCAGTAACACTTTTGGAAAAGGATCTGCCCAACGGTTCGGAACGTACTATTCCGCTCTCACCGCAAAAATTCGACGAGCTCGGTCGTGTGACAGTGCACCCGGATGGCAATGGCGTCATCCTCCTCGGGAAAGCGCACGGCGCGGCATTCGTACATCTCTGGCAACTGTTCCGCGATGGATCGCAGCGCACGCTTACAAATGATTTAAGTGACTATCGTGAACTGAGTTTACGCGCCGACGGCAGTGCGCTTATCACCGTCCAAACACAAACGCTTTCGCGGCTCTGGCTGCTGCGCAAGAATGATACGAAGCCGACTCCGATCGGTTCGGGCACGAGCCGTTACTACGATCTCTCGATTGCACCAGACAATAAAATTCTCTATGCGTCGGACGCCAGCGGCATTGCTGACATTTTTGAGATCGCATTGACTGGTGGTGGTGAGAGGCCATTGACTTCGGCAGGCGGGCGAAATTATGCGCCTGTTGTCTCCGCGGATAATCGTTACCTCGCCTTTCATTCCAACCGCACCGGTGTTTTTCAGATCTGGAGAACCAATCGAGACGGTAGCGGCCCGAAGCAGATAACGTTTGAAGCGACGGAGAGCACGTGGCCCGCTTTTTCGCCCGACGGTAAGTGGCTCTTTTTTCAGCATGCCGACCCGGATAATCCGTACAAGCTCTGGCGCGTTTCAATCGATGGCGGCACACCGGAACGAGTTACTGATGGCATAGCGATCAGACCGACAGTTTCGCCGGACGGAAAGCTGATCGCCTTCTGGTACAACGACGGCCAGCAGAATTCACGCTGGCGGCTGAAGGTGATCCAGTTCGAAGGTGGTGCGACATTCAACATATTTGACGTTGCCCAGACGGTACAGGTTCAATGGGACACGCCGTTACGCTGGAGTTCGGACGGTAGCTATTTAACGTACATCGACCACGCCGGCGGCATCGACAATATCTGGGGACAACCAATCGCGGGCGGCACACCGAAGCAGTTAACGAATTTCGAAGAGAGCCGGATCTTTGCGTTTGACTGGGCGAAGGACGGTAGCCTTGTGGCGTCGCGTGGTGTGATCACGAGCGACGTGGTTTTGATTAAAGATGCGGAGAGATAGAGGAGAAAAATGGCAGAAGCGAAGCGCATTGGGGTTTTAACCGGTGGTGGTGATGCACCCGGTTTGAATCCGGCGATTAAGGGTTTGGTTTATCGTGGCTCGGAACTCGGGCTGGAGGTAATTGGTTTATTTGATGGTTGGCGTAGTCTCATGAATCCGGCGCCCGAAGTTTTATCGCTGGATCGTGAAACGGTGCGTCGCTGGGACCGTGATGGCGGCACCAATCTCGGTTCGTCGCGCACCAATCCTTTCAAACAAGTCAATCAGCAAGGCGAAACTCAGGATCGGTCAGTCGAAGTAACTGAAAACATCGAACGTCTGAAACTGGATGCACTCGTCGCGTGTGGCGGTGAAGACACGCTCGGCGTGGCGGCGATTCTTGCTCAAAGAGGTGTGCCAATCGTCGGTATTCCTAAAACTATCGACAAGGATCTTGCAGGCACCGATTACACACTCGGTTTTGATACAGCTCTGCGGAACGTCACGGAAGTTATCGAGAGATCTCGCACACCGGCAGGTTCACATGGTTGGGTGCAGGTTGTTGAAGTGATGGGACGACATGCTGGTCATCTCGCGCTTTGGTCGGGAGTAGCCGGTCAGGCGCACTTAATCTTGATACCGGAACATCCGTTTCGCTACGAGCGGGTTTTTCATTTGCTAACTGCGCGAATGGGCGCGTCGGATCTGAGCCGCGGATTGTCGCGCCGGCCGCGTTACGCGGTGATCGTGGTGTCCGAAGGCGCGCGTGCAGAAGATGGTGAGATGGTCACTATCGACGACCGTCACGATGCGTTTGGGCACGTGCGTCTCGGCGGCATCGGTGACGTACTGGCAAAGAGAATCGCGGCGGAGACTCCATACGAAGCAAGGGCGGTCGTGTTGGGGCATCCGCAGCGAGGTGGAGCGCCGAGTCCGATCGACCGGATTATGGGAATGATGTTTGGCGCCAAAGCCGCTGAGGCGGTGGCTGATAATAGTTTTGGAAAGATGATCTCCGCGCGCGGGATTGCACCGGCGTGTGAGTTTTCACTTGTAGATCTTTCGGCTATTGAAGGCGGAATAAACATTGTGGATGTTGAGAGGTATTACGATACGGATCGATATCACCTGAACGGGATAGGAATGTAGGAGAATTTTTTGCCGCGGATGAACGCAGATCAGCGTTTATCCGCGTTCATCTGCGGTTTAAATGGTTCGTCCAAAGTCAGGCGCTTGTGAACGCGCGCTACGAGGTCGGGTATCGTTTGGTCGTCACTCGACTTCGGCACAATCTTCGGATCGGGCGCGATCACCGGACGGATCATCTTCTGCTGTAGTTGCTCGCGCGCGTCCATCATCCATCCGAATCCACGGAAGATGTACGTCAACAGCGTTCGATCAGGCTCCTCAACTCCGAGCGCTTCCTGAACACACCACGCACCAAAATCCGTATTCGCCGTCAGTCGCAGCGGCGGACTGTCTTCTTTTCCCGGCTTGAGCACACCATTCACGAACGCCGTGAGATAAATGAGTCGCGCAATTGAAAGACGTTCAGCCTGTCGCG
>DASTVU010000180.1:0-7016 GCA_035758935.1 Pyrinomonadaceae bacterium
AATTCGGGATGTTCACTATTAAGAAATCCATGCGTAGCAAAGTGGACTATCTGATACTGACCGATGCCGGAACTCATAGCAGTTTCACGACTGGCATCAAAACCCTTCGCGACCATCGTCGTCGCCCACGGCGCGATACCGGAGATGGCGTCAGCCTCTTCTGAGGCATGGGTAAGGCGCTGGAGTGCTCCGTCGCGCATCAAGATGGCGGGAGTTTTCGGCAGAGTTTGGTCGGTAACTTTGCCACTGGCTGCTTGGGCAACAGCAGGCTCGGTCGCTCGGCGCTGTACACGGTCATCACTTACACTGAAAACCGGATCAGCGATGACAGCCACAAGTTTGCTTGTTGACCGGGAGTGATTGTGCGCAGAGCGCATTGCGATCAGCGTTGAAACGGATGGCAACACAACGACTTCATTTGTTTCCACTAATGTAGTCTTCGTCGTGTTCGGTACCAGCAAAGCGTCGAAGGGAACGTATTGCAACGCACCTTGGGATACAACGAGCAATCTTTTGTTTCCGATCCGACCGACCAGTGGCCCAAGAAGTATCTCGCCAAGCTTGCGACGTTCCTCAAGGTCGAGCGTATCTGACGCGTCAACCTTCTCCGGATACTCGTTGTCAAAGGTTCCTTGTCGCGCAGTTAACAGCCGGTAGCATTCACGCGCGTGGTCTTCAATTACTATACGGGCGGGCAATTCGTAAGTCTGAAAAGAGTTAGACGTAACTGCCCAAAGGTAACTACGTTCCTCTCCTAATGAATACTCCAGCAACATCGAATCGCCATCTCTCAACTCACTCTGTACCTGCTCCAGAGTTAATGTTGACTGTTCAAGAGATAGCAATCGAGGATTGTGTTGTCTTAATTGAGCCTCAACCGCTTGATAATCGGCTCTAAGCTGACTCAACTGATTCTCAACATCGGCAATTTCGTCTGAGTTCTTCTCGCTCAGCATCAGGCCCATTCGATACTGGGCCTGCAACTGAATCAGTCCACGCAACCGGCGCTCACGATCGAGAAGTTCCTTTGCAGCTCCTTCACGAATATTGGCTCGCGACTCATTGACAAGGTCGAGCAGTACACGCGATCGGTTTTTTTCGCTGACGATGAAGGCTCGAGCGGCAAACCCCTCGCCAGGACGCAATTTGTCGAGCTGCATCAAAATATTGATGCACAATTCGTAATGCTTTTGTACTCCCGAAATGTAGGTGGCGCGGAATTCAGGGCTGCGTACGGTGGAACGTAGATCGTCGATGTTTTTAAGCGATCGCTGAATAAATGAGAGGGCAACGTCGGCAGCACCAAGCTTCAGGTGTGTCCGCGCGAGATTGTAGAGAGTAGCAGTTCGAATATCTTCGTCCCCAACCTTCTCACTCAAGGGCAAGGCTCGAAGGTACAACTCCAATGCCTTTTGCTTCTCTTCACGCTGAAGCAAAAGATCTCCGTAGGAGTTTAGCGTTGTCGCCTGACCACGAAGATCCCGAATACTTTCAAAGAAATTGAGGATCTTCTGGTACTGAACGGCAGCTCGTTCATGAAGACCCTGCTTAACGTAAAGAGTTGCGATCTCGTTGAGAGCAAACCCTTCAGTACGAACTTTTCCCGCAGCACGACTCACCTTCACACAACGATCATAGTAAGAAAGAGCTTGCTCGAAACGTTCGGCGAGATTGTGCATCCGGGCGATCTTAAATGATGACGTCGAGATGCCATCTACGGCGCCGATATCTTCGAAGCGCCGCAAAGCCTGCTCATAACTATTCAGTGCTAACTGTTGATCATCGAGAATTTCGTAACTTTGCCCGATCGCGTTAAGAGCTATGGCCTCTCCATATCGATCCCCAATTGAGTGAAAAATCTCGAACGCTTCTTTGTGAAACGTGAGCGATTTTTCGATGTCCTGCGAAGAATGCCAAAGTCCCAGAGCAGTCACCGCCAGACCTTCACCAGCCTTATTGTTTATTTCTGTGTAAAGTTCACGCGCACGGGATATCTCGTTCCGCGCTCTTTCCAAGTCACCTACTCCTCCGGCTATGTAGCCCAGGAAGAGACGTGCCCTTGCTTCACCTTTGCGATCAGTATCAAAGATCTTGAGTGCCTCTTCGAATTGCTTCGATGACTTTAAGAAGTCTCCTTTCGCATAGCTAACCTCAGCTAAGTTACTAAGTACGTCGCCGTAGGCATTGGTGGAGAACGAATCTCGATCAGCCTCATGCTCTTTGAAAAGGCGCATTGTCTCTGTCAGTTGTTTTTCAGCGAGGTCGTTATGGCCAAGGTAAGACTGGACACGTGCGCCTTGACTAAGCGCCTGAGCCTTTGCCAGCCAGTCCCCCGCTCTCTCCGCAAGGGCTAAGGCCTTTTGATATCGCTTGAGTGCTTCCGGATATTCACTAAGATGAAAGTACACATCCGCGGATTTCCGTGTTGCTTCTGAAGCACGCACGAAATCGGAAATGGATGACCAGATCAGCGCTGCCCGGTCATATTGTGGGATTGCCTGGCGAAATGAGTTCTGCGTCCAGTCTGCACAGAGCCGATCAGCACGAGTGATCGCTTGCCGAGCCTCATTGTCTTTTTGGTCCACTGTCGCTTTATCGCTTCTTGGTGCCGTTTCTGCGGCAGAAAAAGCGGGCACACGCACGACGATGATCAAGAAGACAACACAGAATAGGATTAACAATACGCTCTGGGGGCCTTTTCTGTAGTTGCTTCTCTGTACCGGTACCATTTTGGCGCAGTTTCTTTTAGTGGGAAACTAACAATCGTGAGAACCTGGTCACGGAGAGCGCCTTACGGTAAGTTGGGCTCTTAGACTCCTCAATCTATTACCACGTATGTTGTTGAGATTCAACGTGATTTGAAGAAAAACGATCTCGAAGAAGGCAGCCCCGCGCGAACCACCTTCTCCCGAGCGCAAGAGATTGCTTAGCGGCCATCTCTAATTGATTGACCGTGACGTCCCGACGTTTTCCCAGAGTTCCCCGCTCCTCTCCAATCCTGAAGAGTACCAACTCTGGTCCCCGGAGCCTTGCGAGTGGGTTTGCGGAAGGAATTCCCCTGATTTGGTTTCGTGTTGATTTCCGCTGCTTGCTTTGTGTTTTCACTATTTGGCATTTCTATTCTCCTTATTTAAGAGTGCGAGGTGCCGCAGTCACCTGACACAGTTGTCCCTGGTCGGGCGTGATGGTTCGCCTGAACGAATCGCGCCTGCGTACCGACGTTTACTTAGACTTGGACCAGTGCTGTTTGCCGAATTGAGTTGGCTATTGTGATTTGAAACGCGAAGCTCGCCTCTGTTCTAAATATCATTTGCGAGTCGAACGAACGCGCATGTCTGTTTTGTAGTGACGGGAATTGATCGTCTTCATCGATGCCGTTTTTAACGAAGAGTTCAATTCCGCGTGAGCGCGGTATCTTTGTTAACGCAAGCTCTGCTTGTGCAGACTCAAAAGCGTCGCGGACTGATCTACCAAACCCCAGTGCGCGGTAAAATGCACCGGCGAAAGCCACACCGACCTTGTCGCCAATTCCCTTGCCAGTACCGATTGAATAGTTGACTACCTCCGAGATCGAGCGGGCCTGTGCCTTGGTAAAACAGGCATTGAGAAGAACGAGACGCACATGGTTGCTGTAGAGACTGAATACGTTTGCCAATCCTTGCTGATCGACTGTCTTACCTCGTCCATGTGTTCCACCAAGGATTAGTTTGTGGCCTTTGCTGCCGTGTCCGCTGAAGTGAACGATGTGCGGTTGGTACATCAACAACAGCTTCTGAAGATCGATCGGCTTGATAGCCGTGTGCTTGTGCAACTCGAATCGCTCACGATACGGACCTTCGTGAATCCTTTCGAAGATCTCTCTCGCCTCTTCGTCTACCAGAATGCGACTGGTCGTCCATGGATTTGATGATAGGAATAGTATTCGGATCTTCTGGGTCATGTTCGTTTTATCACCTCTGACCTACATGGCGCAGAAATGAGTCAAAACTCGTCACGCATCCGAGAAATTTTTTCGTGCGAGAAATCCGGCGGTTGCAAAAGTCGGGAACTAGCGGTGGTTGAATTGAGCGAGAGTAACCAATACATCGCCTGGACCACGCACAAGAACAGTCTGGCTTGCCTTGTAATGAGTAACTCTGACTTTGACTTCGTCTTGCTTCATCCTCAAGAACTCTTTCAGGGTCACCAAATTCTGATCGTCCAATCCCCCGTTCAGGCTCCTGAGGGCCTGATTCTTTGCAGACTCCATTTGCTTAACTGGCGAAGCAGACCAAACGATCCAGAAGTTTTCAGCTCCTGCCGGCCCCCTGAAGATGGTCCAGTCCGACTGAACCGGCTGGTTGGCGCCAAGGGTGGCAGAGCCGTTGTTCAATGCCTTACTGGGATAAATCATTACGAAGCTAGTGCTGTCTAGCGCGGGTGGGCCTTCATTGATCACATAGAGATAACCGGGATTGGGGCTTGAAACGTTGAGCCGAAACTTGTCGCCATTTTCAAACGTCTCTTCTCCATTGGATTTGAACGGTTCCTGGTACTCCTTCCCGTCTCGCATCTTCTGTACGGTGAGCCAGTAGTTGAACGTGTTGGTAGGCGTTGCGATTGGGGGCTTCCTGAGATACTTGTAAAGACCAATTGTACCGAGTGCCACGCACACTAGCATCAATACGGAAGCGCGGTTGACTACCGGCCATCGCTTATTCGTGGAACGAATACGAGGATCGAGGAGCGTGTGCGCGAGCCTGTTACCAAACTCCCGGACATTCGTGTACCGCGCTTTGGGATCGAACGATAGGGCCCGAAGAATTATTGCCTGCGCTCTTCCAGACAAATCTTCTCGCAGATGAACTGGCTTCACGCGCACGCCCGCGCGCTGCATTTCCAACAGTTGTGACGCTGAAGTGGGATTGAATGGACGACGTCCCGTGATTAATTCATACGCAATCAAACTCATTGAGTAGATATCACTAGCGGCAGTGACACCCTCTCCACGAAGTTGTTCAGGAGACATGTAAAGCAAAGTCCCGACTGATCCGCCGTGAGCGGTGCTTGGAGCGACGACTGAGTCTTTTACCTTTGCAATGCCAAAGTCCAGAAGCACGACCGAATCCGTGTCGCGTTTAACTATGATGTTCTCCGGCTTCAGATCTCGATGAAAAATACCTTTCTCATGAACGTGTTCAAGCGCCGCACCGATCTGTTTGAGAATCGAAGCAACGCGATTCAGATCCATTCCTTCGGCTGGTATTTTCGAGCGCAGCGTCTCACCATCCACATACTGCATCACGATAAACGGCCTCTCGTCAGGCAGTTGTCCTACGTCAGACACACGCACAACTCCCGGATGATCGATTCGCGACAATGCTTCGACTTCCTGATCAAACTTCTGCCGTGCATAGGAATCATGGACCAACGTCTCCGACAGAATCTTGATCACCACAGCCTGGCGCTTAAGCTTTAGATCGAGTGCAACATAAACCTGACTCATGCCGCCGGAACCAAGCTCTCGCTCGATGAGATAACGTTCGTCAATAGTCGTGCCTACTAAATTCTCCGGCGCGAGAGCCAATTTGATAATGGGCGATTCCAGAAACCCACTGGATGAATCATCCGCCTTTAGCAGCGAACACACCTCGAGCAGTAGATCAGCGTCGTTGGCACAAGCTTGTGCAACAAACACTCCCCACTCAGAGCGAGGTTTCGCCAGGGCCGCATGATAGATTTCCTGAATGCGATCCCAGTTGGGCTGTTTCATTCGATTGTCTCCTGGGCTAGGAAGTTGAGCGGCGAAGAAAAGACGTTAGCGCTTCTGGGTCTTGGTTGCGGGCCGCACTCTACAAACCGGTGGCATCTCTGGACGATAGTTGGTCTAAAGAATCTGTGGATAAAGCGTTTTTCACGTGTAATGGTTTATGCCCCGTTTCATTACTAAATGTAGTGAGCAAAACGAACAGACGCCCTCTCGGTTCATGATGATGAAACTTCTTAAGGTCCCTCAATGATTTTGAAAAACTGCAATGGACGAAATTACTGAACTCTTGAAGGCCTGGAGCGACGGCGATACACAGGCGCTGAATCGACTCGTGCCGCTTGTAGACCATGAATTAAGAAAGATCGCTCATAACTACATGCGCAATGAACGACCCGGACACATCTTGCAAACCACTGCTCTGGTCAATGAGGCGTTGATGAAACTGATTGGCGAAGACATCAGTTGGGAAAATCGCAAGCAGTTTTATGCGCTTGTCGCAAGACGGATGCGGCAGATTCTCGTCGATTACGCGAGGAAAGAACGACGAGTTGAGTACACCGATGTAGATGAAGCAGTCATACCAGACGAAAAACCTAAAGAGCTACTCATGCTTGACGAGGCGCTAACAAAGCTGGCTGAGATTGACGAGCGCAAAGCGACGATCGTTGAGTGCCGGTACTTTATAGGCTTGACGCTGGTACAGATGGCAGAGCTTTTTGGTGTGGCGCAGTCAACCGTCGAACGCGACTGGCGCTTTGCTCGCTCGTGGTTAAAGCGCGAAATGACAGGAGAGACGATCCCTGGTTAATTGTGTTGCCTCAAGAATCACAGTTGGACACAGTCAGTACCGTAACGCGGTAGCGTCGGGTCAACGGTCAATATTCAATATCGCATTTGGGTATTCACCCGACGCTACCGCGTTACGGTACTGACGTCTTCCAAGCACGAATCCTGACTTTGAGGCCGGTTAAGTATTTGAGCCGTGTCTCGCGTTTGGCGGCGCTGCTACAGTTAAACGCAGGAACGCTTCTTCCAAGCTCTCTTGAGCCGGGCTTAACTCGTAGACTTTGATATTGTTCGCTACCAACAGCTCGTTCAACACTGGAATCCGATCGGCGTCCGCTTCAACCTGCAAATACGCCGCACCGTTGCGGCTAACGGTCACATCTGGTTCTATCGTGAGTAAATCAAAAGCTCCCGACAAGTTATCTACTCGTACTTTGAAATGGCTGGTGGACGCAACTAGCGACTCTGGTCCACCTTCATA